>JAAYBP010000185.1 GCA_012730075.1 Acidimicrobiales bacterium
CCGAGCGGCCCATCGGCGACGAGGGCGCCAACGAGAGCGGACCAGTACGGCCGGGCTCTTCCGAGCCGCCAGGCGAGGACCAACCGTGGCCACGACCAGGCCCCACTGCGGACGCAGCTAGAGGTAGAGGCCGGTGGGGCTGTCCTCGAGGCGGCCCGAGGCGACCGCGTGTACGTCGCGCTCGCGCAGGATCACGAAGTCCTCGCCGCGCACCTCGACCTCGTAGCGGTCCTCGGGGTTGAAGAGGACCTTGTCGCCGACCTCCATCGCCCGGACGTTGGGCCCGGTGGCCACCACCTCGGCCCAGGCCAGGCGCTTCGACGTGGCCACCGTGGCCGGGATCAGGATGCCGCCGGTGCTCGACCGCTCGCCCTCGGCCTCGCTCCGCACCAGGACGCGGTCGTTGAGCATCTTGATCGGGAGCTTCTCGGACACCCGGCGAGGCTACCGGGGCCGCCGTCGGGTCCCCGAGGTCGGGCGACCCGGCGGACGCTCACCCCGGCGGGTCGGACGGCCGCCGGGGGCGAGGCGTCAGCCGACCGGGCGGACGGTCACCCCGGCGGCGGCCATGACCGCCTTGGCCTCGGCGACGGTGTGCTCGCCGAAGTGGAAGATCGACGCGGCGAGCACGGCGTCGGCCCCGCCGGCGGTGACCCCGTCGACGAGGTGGTCGAGCGTGCCGACCCCGCCGCTGGCGATCACCGGTACCCCGACGGCGTCGGCGACCGCCCGGGTCAGCTCGAGGTCGAAGCCGTCGCGGGTGCCGTCACGGTCCATCGACGTCAGCAGGATCTCCCCCGCGCCCCGGCGCTCGGCCTCGACCGCCCACTCGATCGCGTCGAGGTCGGTCGGCCGGCGGCCGCCGTGGGTGAAGACCCCCCAGCCGGCCGAGGGGTCGTCGACGACGCGGCGCCGGGCGTCGACCGCTACGACCGCGCACTGGGTGCCGAACTCGTCGGCGACCTCGGAGACGGTCTCGGGCCGGGCGATGGCGGCGGTGTTGAGCGAGACCTTGTCGGCACCGGCGCGCAGCAGGCGACGGGCGTCCTCGACGGTGCGGACTCCCCCGCCGACGGTCAGCGGGATGAACACCTGCTCGGCGGTGCGGGCGACCACGTCGACCATCGTGTCGCGGTCGTCCGAGCTGGCGGTGATGTCGAGAAACACCAGCTCGTCGGCGCCCTCGGCGTCGTAGCGGGCCGCCAGCTCGACCGGGTCGCCGGCATCGCGGAGGCCGACGAAGTTGACGCCCTTCACCACGCGCCCGGCGGTCACGTCGAGGCAGGGGATCACCCGGGCGGTGCGCACCCCTCGAAGCTAGACCGCCACCCCCCACCCCGAGACGTCGGTTGTTACATCCGGGGTCAGACCCCAGATGTAACGCTCGGTCCCCGAGGGCTAGGGGGTGCCGGCCGCGGCGAGGGCGTCGTCGATCGACAGCGAGCCGTCGTAGAGGGCCCGGCCGACGATGGCGCCGGCGAGGACCCGGTTGCCGACCTCGAGGTCGGCGAGGTCGCGGAGGTGCTGGGCCCGCCCGACCCCGCCGGAGGCGACGATCTCGGTCTCGCACTCGGTGAGGAGCAGCTCGTAGGTGTCGAGGTCGGGTCCCTCGCCGGTGCCGTCGACGGCGATCTGGGTCACCACGTAGGCCGCGAAGCCCGCGTCGTCCATCGCGGTGGCCAGCTCGACGAGGTCGCGCCCCGAGCCCTCGGCCCACCCGCGCACGGCGACCTCCCGCCCGCGGACGTCGAGGCCCAGCACGACGCGTCCGGGATGCTCGGCGGCGATCCGGCGCGCCCAGCCGGGGTCGGCGAGGGCGGCGGTGCCGAGCACGACGCGGCGGACGCCCGCGGTGAGCAGCTCCTCGACGTCGGCGTCGGAGCGGATGCCGCCGCCGGTCTGCACCGAGGGCCCGACCGCGGCGGCGACCGCGGTGATCGCGTCGCGGTTGGCGGCGGTGCCGGTGCGGGCTCCGTCGAGGTCGACCATGTGGATCCACGGCGAACCCGCCTCGGCGAACTCCCGTGCCACCGCGAGCGGATCTTCGCCGTACACGGTCTCGCGGTCGAAGTCGCCCTGGGTCAGGCGCACGCAACGGCCGCCGCGGAGGTCGATCGCCGGGTAGAGGTCCACGGGCGGCGATCCTTCCACCCGCGCCCGTCGCCGGTCAGGTCCGGTAGGCGGGGTGCGGCTCGCGTGGGGACGGCGAGCCGGCCGCGCTCGACGCCGCGCACTCGGCGACGAAGCCGCGGAGCAGGGCGAGGCCGACCGCGCCCGACTTCTCCGGGTGGAACTGCGTCGCCCGGCACCGGCCCCGCTCGACCATCGCGGTGACCGGTCCGCCGTAGTCGCAGGTGGCCACGATCAGGTCGTCGGGCACGTCGGCCGCGTACGAGTGGACGAAGTAGACCCAGCTCGGCTCCGGGAGGTGCACGGCGATCGACGGTCGCCGGCGCCAGTCGAGGACGTTCCACTGCATCTGCGGGTGCTTCACCCCGTCGGGCAGGCGGCGCACCCACCCCGGGAGCACGCCGAGGCCGGGGACGCCGGGCGTCTCGTCGGAGCCCTCGAACAGCATCTGCATCCCGATGCACACGCCGAGGAACGGGCGCCCACCCGCGACCGCGTCGCGCACCGCATCGGCCGCCACGTCGGCCAGCCCGACCTCGGCGAGCGCCTCCATGCAGCGGCCGAAGGCGCCCACGCCGGGCAGGACCACGCCGTCGGCGGCGGCCACGACCTCGGGGTCGGCGGTGAGCCGGGCGTCGGCGCCGACCCGCTGCAGCGCCTTCTGGGCCGAGCGCAGGTTGCCGATGCCGTAGTCGAGCACGGCGACCAACGGTCGGTCCGCCGCCCGATCGGACCGACCGCCGACGGGCGTCGGCCCGGGGTCGGGCCGCTCGGTCACAGGGTGCCCTTGGTCGACGGCACTCCCCCGCCCTCCACCCGCACGGCGTCGCGCAGGCAGCGGGACACGCCCTTGAACGCGGCCTCGATCTTGTGGTGGGTGTTGCGCCCGGCCCGCAGGTTCACGTGCAGGGTGATGCCCGCCGAGGTCGCGAACGACTGCCAGAAGTGCTCGGCCATCTCGGGGTTGAACGGCGGGTCGCCGAGCGGGAGGACCTCGCCGAAGGGCACGTCCCACACGAAGTACGGACGGCCCGACAGGTCGAGCGCCACCTCGACCAGCGCCTCGTCGAGGGGGTAGAGGCCCGACGCGAACCGGCGGACGCCCGCCTTGTCACCCAGGGCCTCCCTGAACGTCTCACCCAGCAGGATGCCGACGTCCTCGACCGTGTGGTGGCCGTCGACCTCGAGGTCGCCCCGGGCGTCGACGGTGAGGTCGAAGCCGCCGTGGCGGCCGATCTGGTCGAGCATGTGGTCGAAGAAGGGAAGACCGGTCGAGACCTCCACCTCGCCGCGGGGGCCGTCGACGTCGAGGGTGACGCTGATGGCGGTCTCGCGGGTGGTGCGCTCGCGCCGGGCGGCACGGGCGGGTCGGTCGACGGCGGTGCGGTCGGGGGCGGTCATGCCAGGACCTCCGTGAGGGCGGCGAGGAAGCGGTCGTTCTCGGCGGGCGTGCCGACGGTGACGCGGAGGCAACCGTCGAGGCGGGGCCACGACGAGCAGTCACGCACGAGCACGCCCCGGTCGAGCAGGGCCCGCCACACGTCGGCGCCGGCGACCGACTCGGGGCGGAAGAGCACGAAGTTGGCCTGCGACGGCCACACCCGGCACGGGAGCTCGCCGAGCCCGGCCTCGATGCGACCGCGCTCCTCGACGAGGTGGGAGGCGCGTCGCTCCATCTCGTCGACGTGGTCGAGGGCGAGGGTGCCGGCGATCTGCTTGAACGCGTCGAGGTGGTACGGCAGGACGACCTTGTCGAGCTCGGCGACGACCCACGAGGGGCCGACGAGGTACCCGAGCCGGGCGGCGGCCATCGACCACGTCTTGGAGAAGGTGCGGGTGACGACGAGCGGCACGTCCTCGTCGACCAGGTCCATCGCGGACCACGGCGCGAACTGGGAGTAGGCCTCGTCGACGACGACCAGCCCGGGGGCGAGGCCGAGCGTGGCGGAGACCGAGGCGGCCGACTCGACGCCGCCGGTCGGGTTGTTGGGCGAGCAGAGGAACGTCACCTCGGGCCGGGCCTCGGCGAGCACCCGCTCGACCTCGGCCGGGTCGACGGCGTGGTCGGCGTCGCGCTCGCCGGTCGCCACCCTGGTGCCGGTGAGCCGGGCGATGTGGGAGTGCAGGGCGTAGGTCGGCTCGAACACGGCGGCGGTGCGGCCCGGCCCGCCGTAGGTGAGCAGCAGCACCTGGAGCACCTCGTTCGAGCCGTTGGCGACGAAGACCTGCTCGGGTCGGACGCCGTGCAGATCGGCCAGCCGGCGGCGCAGCCCGGAGGCCGCCCGGTCGGGGTAGCGGTGCCACTCGATGTCGCCCACGGCCCGGGTGACCGCCTCGACGAAGGCGGCGGGCGGCGGCTCGGGGGCCTCGTTGGTGTTGAGCCGGACCGCCACGTCGACCTGGGGCGAGTGGTAGCCGTCCATCAGGGCGACGTCGTCACGGGGCGCGAGCCGGCGCGACGCCGCGTCGGTGCCGGAGGCGGCCGGCGCGCCGCCGGGCGCGGTCACGATCGCTCGAGCCGGCGGGTGACCGACTCGGCGTGGGCGGGCAGGCCCTCGGCGCGGGCGAGGACGGCGACGTGCGGGCCGACCGCGGCCAGCGCCTCCCGGTCGAGCGTGACGACGTGGACGTCCTTGGTGAAGTCCGAAACCGTGAGGGCCGAGCCGAAGCGGGCGGTGCCGGCGGTGGGGAGCACGTGGCTGGGCCCGGCGACGTAGTCACCGACCGAGGCGGGGGCCCACGGGCCGACGAACACGACACCCGCGTGGCGGAGGCGCTCGACGAGCGTGGCGGTGGCCTCGGGTGCGGCCATGACCTCGGCGTGCTCGGGCGCGACCAGGTTGACGACCAGGGCGGCCTGTTCGGGCCCGTCGACCAGGGCGAGGCGGCCGCCGCTGGCGAAGGTCGACTCGACGTCGTCGCGACGGGGCGAGGCGGCGACCTGGGCGGCCAACTCGGCCTCGACCGCCGACGCGGCCTCGTCGTCCCACGTGACCAGCCAGGCCCGGCCGCCGGGCCCGTGCTCGGCCTGGAGGATCACGTCGACGGCGGCGAGGTCGGCGGGGGCGGTCGCGTCGGCCACGACCACCACCTCGGACGGGCCGGCGAAGGCGGACGGCACCCCGACCCGGCCCTCGCCCGCGACCTGGCGCTTGGCCTCGGCGACGTAGACGTTCCCGGGGCCGACGATCACGTCGACCGGCCGCACCGACGCGGTGCCGTAGGCCATCGCCCCGATCGCCTGGGCGCCGCCGACCCGGTACACCTCGGTGACGCCGGCGACGGCCGCCGCCGCGAGCGTGAGCGTCGGCACCTCGCCGTCGGGCCCGGGTGGCACGCACAGGGCGACCTCGGGCACCCCGGCGACCAGCGCCGGGACGGCGGTCATCAGCACGGTCGACGGGTACCGCGCCCGACCGCCCGGCACGTAGCAACCCGCCCGGTCGACCGGCTGGGCCCGCCCCTCGATGACGATGCCGTCGCGCTCGTAGCGGGTCGGGGCGCGGACCTGGCCGCGGTGGAAGTCCTCGATGCCCGCCGCGGCGACCCGCAGCGCCTCCAGCACCTCGGGCTCGACGCGGCCGGCCGCCGCCTCGACCACGTCGGGCGGCACCCGGAGGTCGGCGACCTCGACCCCGTCGAAGCGGGCGGTCAGGGCACGGACGGCCTCGTCGCCCCCGTCGCGCACCGCGTCGAGCACGGCCCGCACCGCCTCGCGCGGACCCGCGTCGTCGGCCGGGGGTGGCGGCAGGGCGGCCGCCACCTCGGTCGGACCGAGGCCGCGCAGGTCGAGTCGGGTGAGCACGTCGGGCACGCTATCGAAGCGCGCTCCCGGCTCCGGCAGGCGAAATCGACCCCCGCCGACGTGCGAACGGCCCAGGGACGCCGATCGGCGGCCAGACTGGCCGCCATGGCCGACGACACCGTGCCCACCGCCGCGCAGCTCAGCGCCCTCACCGACGCCGTCGACCAGCTCGTCGAGCGCATCGCCGCGGGGGCGACGGCGAGCGACCGCTCCCCGACCGAGGCCGTCGCCGCCGCGCTGTTCGACGCCGAGCGGTCGCTGCGCTCGGCCCGACGGGCCCTCGATCGCGCCGGCCGATCGCTGCCGTCGTCGCCCTGATCGGCGCCGCCGCGGGCGACCGCGCCGCCCGGCCCGGGGACCGGTGTGGAAAAAGACGACGGGGGCGCCGAAGGCGCCCCCGTCGGGCGACGCCAGGCGGCGGATCCCGGCGTCGCGGTGAACCAGGTGGCGGGAACCTGGTCGGGCGCCATTGTATGCCGGATCGCGCCCGTGTCCAGCAAACCGGGGCACGAAATTGTCACACGCCCGGTCAGCTCCTGGTCGCCGGGTGGCGGTCGTGGTAACGGTTTTCCTCCGACCCCACCCGTTACCGTACGGTCCGCGCGGATGACCGAGGAGCGGCACGACGGCGGGTGGCGGGTCGACCGGCGGGACCGCAACGGCGAGGCCTGGCTGTCGGCGCCCCCGGCACCGCCCCCCGGCGAGGGAGGCCCCGACGTCGACCACCGGGTCGCCGTCGTGCGCGCCGCCGTCGAGGCGGCCGCGGCCGACGGGGTCACCGCCGTCCACTGGGAGGGCGAGGACGACGACGTCGACACGTTCGAGGAGGTCGCCCGCCGGGCGGGGCTCGACCGGGTGCGCGACATCCTCCGCCTCGAACGGTCGCTGCCGATGCCGCCGGAGGCCCGCGCCGGGCTGCCGACCCTCGCCGTGCGCCCGCTGCGGCCCGGCACCGCCGACGAGGCGGCCTGGGTGCGGTGCAACAACCGGACCTTCGCCGACCACCCCGACCAGGGCCGCGAGTCGGTCGCCACGCTTCACGCCGCCATGGGGCGGCCGTGGTTCGACGCCGCCGGCTTCCTGCTCCTCGACGGCGACCCCCCGGTCGACGAGGGGGGCGACCTCGACGGCTTCTGCTGGACCAAGGTCCACCTCGCCCGACCCGGCCGGCCGGCCGCCGGCGAGATCTACGTGATCGGCGTCGACCCCGACGCCGCCGGCCGCCGCCTCGGTCCCGCCCTCGTCCTCGCCGGGCTCGACCACATGACCTCGATCGGCCTCACCCGCGCCCTCCTCTACGTCGACGCCGAGAACGCCCCGGCCCGGCGCCTCTACGGGCGGCTGGGCTTCGAGTCGGTCGCGGTCCGCCGCGTCCGCAGCCGCGACGTCGGCTAGCGCTCCCCACCGTCCCCGGCGGCGTCGCCCGGACGACCGAACGGACCGGAGGGGCCCGATCCGGAGGCGTGGTCAGACGACCGGGTAGGGCGGTTCCTCGTCACGGGGCAGCACGCCGCGGACGGGGTGGAAGCCGATCGGGACCCGCCACCAGGCTCCCGAGTTGGCGCGCAGTATGCCGACGATGGTCAGCACCAGGTTGACGATCGCCAGGGCCATCAGGACGACGAACCCGATCCAGAACCAGCCCGGCGGCGGGGCCGACGTCGACTCGTCGACGGGGAAGATGTCCTCCCAGATCGCGAACATCATCGGGGCGAAGACGACCAGCTGGAGGACGGTCATCACGATGGCGAGGTTCAGGGCCTCCGCACCGTGGTGGCGGACGAAGCGCTTCTCACGGCCGGCGACCAGGTAGAGGATCAGCGGGCCGATGAAGCCGGCCACCAGCGAGATCACCCACACCAGCATCGCCATGGTCCGCTCGCCGCGCCGGGCGGCCTCGAGCGCCGCCTGGTGGTCGTACGGCGCGTAGGCCGCCGGAACGCCCGGCGCGTCCGGGACCGCCCCGGGAGCCCCGGGCGCGGGCGGGGCCGCGGTCCAGGTCGATCCATCCCAGTACCACCATGCGCCCCGTGCGTCGGCGTACCAGCCGGGCTCCTCCGGCGGCGGGGCATCGCTCACGGGGAGGCACCCTAGGGCCGCGCGGCCGAGGGGCCGGCGGCACCGGCCCGTATCCTCGCCCGGGTGGTGACCCTGCGCTACGACGTCGATCGCGACGAGCTCGCCGCCCTCCTCGACGACGAGCCGCGCTACCGCGTCGACCAGGTGTGGACCGGCCTGCACGAGCAGCTCGCCGGGCCCGCCGAGCTGACCAGCCTGCCGAAGCGCCTGCGCGAGCGTCTCGCGACGGCGCTGCCCGAGGGGCTGACGCCGGTGACCGAGGCGATCGCCGACGACGGCGACACGGTGAAGTGGCTGTGGACGCTCCGCGACGGCGCCCGCGTCGAGACGGTGCTGATGCGCTACCCGGACCGCTCGACGGTCTGCGTGTCCTCCCAGGCCGGCTGCGCGATGGCGTGCGGGTTCTGCGCGACCGGGCAGGCCGGATTCTCCCGCCACCTGACCTCCGGCGAGATCGTCGAGCAGGTCGTGCGGGCGGCCCGCCGGGCCCGCGACGACGGCCACCGCCTCGGCAACGTCGTGTTCATGGGCATGGGCGAGCCGTTGGCCAACTTCGACGCCACCTGGTCCGCGATCCACCGCATCCACGACGACCTCGGCCTCGGCGCCCGGCGGATCACGGTCTCGACGGTCGGGATCGTGCCCGGCATCCGCCGCCTCGCCGCCGCCGACCTCCCGGTCAACCTCGCCGTCTCCCTCCACGCCGCCGACGACGAGCTGCGGGACCGGCTGGTGCCGATCAACCGCCGCTACCCGCTGTCGGTCCTGGCCTCGGCGTGCGCCGACCACGTCGCCGTCACCGGCCGTCGGCTCAGCTTCGAGTGGGCCCTGATCGACGGCGTGAACGACCGGCCCGTAGACGCCACCCGCCTGGCCACCTACGCGCGCGACCTGCGCGCCCACGTGAACCTGATCCCGCTCAACCCGACCCCCGGCTACCCGACTCGGGGCACGCCGAGGGCGGGCGTCCGGGCGTTCCGCGACCGCCTGCGCGACCTCGGGGTGAACGTGACGGTGCGCGACACCCGCGGCCGCGACATCGACGCCGCGTGCGGTCAGCTCGCCGCCGGCTCACGCCTCGCCGATCCCGTCCGACGCGATCGGGAGGACCCTCGCCGCACCCGGTAGCCTCGGTGGCCGCCGGCGGGCCAGGGGGAGGTGACATGGCGATCCGCAACGACTCGCACGGGCGCACCCGACGCCGGATCGCGGCCGTCGTCGCCGTGGCCGTCGGCCTCGCCGTCGCGCCCCCCGTCGCCGCGGTCGACCCGGCGGCAGGCCGTCCCGTCGCCGCGTCCGCCCTCGCCGAGCACGCGTTCGAGCCCGGCGCCCAGGACGCTCCGGCGATCCCGGACGATCCGACCGCCGGGCCGTACGACCCGGGGTTCGTCGACGACCCACGCCTCGACAACCCGCCGTCGCCCCGCCTCGACGACCTGGACCTCTCCGGCGACGAGCTCGACGCCCGTCGGGGCGACCTCGACGCGGCGGAGGCCCGGCGCGACGACGCGGCGGACGAGCTCGACGCGATCCGCGACCACCGCGACGACCTCGCCACCGAGCGGGTTCGACTCGCCGAGGAGCTCGAGGCCCGCGAGGCCGACGTGGTCGCCCGGCGCGAGGACCGCCGTCGGGCCCACGAGCTCCACGTGCGCCGCACCACCCAGGCGCAGGTCGCCGCCGACGAGCTGGAGGACGCCCGCGCCCTGCTCCGCGACCTGGTGATCGCCGCCTACGTGTCGGAGTCGTCGGCGCAGTCGGACGTGGTCGTCGCCCTCACCGGCACCGGTGCGGTCGACGACGCGGTCCTCCGGCTCGCGCTCGGCGACGGCGCCGCCACCGGGCGGGAGGCCGACGTGCGCCGCCTCTCGGCTGCCCTCGATCGGGCCGAGGCCCGGCGCGACGCCGCCCGTGACGCGCTCGAGGCCGCCCGGGAGGAGGAGGCCCGGTCGATCGACGCACGCGACGCCACGCTCACCGCCATCGCCGACAACGAGGCCGCCCAGGAGGCGGCCCGCGTCGACGAGCAGGACGCCGTCGAGGTGCTCGCCCGCCGCGACCGCGACGTGCTGGTCGCCCTGGTCGCGGTCGCCCCGGCCCGGCTGCGCGCCGACGTCGTGGGCGACGGCATCGACTTCCCGCTCGTCGCCCTCGACGCGTGGGTGAAGGCCGCCGAGGCCGCACCCTGCCGGGTCGAGTGGTGGGCGCTGGCGGGCATCTCGCGCGTCGAGAGCGGCCACGGCACCCACGGCGGCGGACGGCTCGGCGCCCGCGGCTACCCGTCGGTGCGCATCGTCGGTCCCCGCCTCGACGGCAGCTTCGGCTTCGCCCGGATCCGCGACACCGACGGCGGCCGCTGGGACGGCGACACCGGGTTCGACCGGGCGGTCGGCCCGATGCAGTTCATCCCGTCGACGTGGTCCCGCTGGGGGGCCGACGGCGACGGCGACGGCGTCGCCGATCCGAACACGATCTACGACGCCGCCGCGGCCGCGGCCCGCTACCTGTGCGCCGGTCGCTCCGACCTCACCGACGAGGCGCAGCTCCGCTCGGCCTACTTCTCCTACAACCACTCCGACCTGTACGTGGCGGTCGTCCTCGCCGCCGCCCACGGCTACCGCGACGCCCTCACGGTGCCCCCGCCCGAGGCACCGCCCGCCTGACCCGCCCGGTCCGACCCGTCCGCCCGGCCCGACCGGTCCGCCCTGGTCAGTTCCGAACGAGGACCGTCAGGCGCTCGGCCCGGATCGCGTCGACGAGCACCTCGCCGGGAGCGACCCGGGACCCGGGCCACACGACCGCCCGACGCACGTCGGCGCCCTCACCCACCTCGGCGCCCTCGCCGACGACCGGCTCGCCGCCCGACCAGGCCAGGTTGGCGGCGAGGTAGTCGGCCGGCGTGCCGCAGTCGACGAAGTCTCCGTCGTGGCGGACCAGGTCGAGCCGCCCCTCGGCCTCGGACCGGGCCCACGACCGCTCGTAGAGGCCCGCCGGCTCGGGACCGAGGTCGCGGACCTCGCTCCAGGGCATGAGGGCGACCCCGCAGTACCGGAGCGTCCCGAAGTCGCCCCGGGCGGCGTCCTCGACGCAGAGCAGGCGCACCCGCTCACCGTCCCACCCGTCGACGAGACCCGCCAGGTCCGCCGGGAGCCACGCGTCGGCGTTGGTCACGACCGTCGGTCGCCCGTCGATCCAGCCCCGAAGGAGCCCGAGCGCCCCGGCGGTGCCGCGCGCCCGGTCGCGCTCGATCGACAGGTGCGGGACGTCGGCGGCCGCCCCCAGGTGGTCGCGCATCGCGTCGAGCCCGTGGTGCAGGTTGACCGCGACGCTCGTCGTCGCGGTGCGCACCCGGGCGAGGGCGTGGTCGACGAGCGGCCGGTCACCGACCGGGCAGAGCGCCTTGGGCCGCAG
>JAAYBP010000186.1 GCA_012730075.1 Acidimicrobiales bacterium
CATCTCGGTGCGGAGCTGGGCGATCTCGGTGCGCATCTCGGTGCGGAGGTCCGCGCTCTCGGCGCGCAGGAACTCCCGGGTGACGAGCTGATCGGCATCGGTGGACGGGAACTCGGACATCAGGACGTTGGCGTCCTCGTCGCCGAGGAGGGGTCGGAGCTTCTCGTAGATCGAGGCACGGTGGGCGGCATCGATGGCCATGGTGACGTACTTCCTGCGTACGGGCAACGTTCGCGGGGAAGCGGGAGAGACGCTACCCAGGGGGTGCGACAACCGAAGCACGGTCCGGTCGAGGCGTCGTTCTAGGGCCGGATGGTCACCGGGATGCCGAGGGGGAGGCGGAGCTCCTCGACCATGCGGACGGCGACGGCGTCGGGCACGCGCACGCAGCCGTGGCTCACGTCGCCCCCGATGCCCGCCTCGTCGGTGGTGCCGTGGATCGCCATGCGTCCGTCGCCCCCGGCGAAGTCGTCGAGGGTCGAGAACCCCGACAGTCCGTACGCGTAGGAGCCGTAGCCGGCGTTCGTCGGGTCGATCAGCACCCAGGTGTAGAAGTCGCCGCCGACGGTCGGCGTGTCCTCGGTGCCCACCGCGATCGGCGTGTCGATCAGCACCTCGTCGCCCCGCTGGAGCATGAGCTGGTGAGCGCCGATGGCCACCTGGATCTGGTAGCCGTGCTGGGTGAGGTCGACCGTGCCGGCGTCGATCCAGGCGGTGGACCCGTTGGGGCGCTCCGGGAGGAGGACGTGGAGGCGGTCGCCCTGGTCCGCGAGCACCAGAAGGACCTGGCGTTGCCCGTAGCGGGCCTCGGCGGGCAGCGAACCGGTGGCCCGGGTGGCGTCGCTCGAGGGGAACAGCTCGATCGACTCGACGTCCGTGCGGGCGGTGGCGACCGTGCTCGTCCGCGCCGGCAGGACGCTGAGCGGCGCGCCCGGCGGGGCGGTCGTGGTCGCCGTGGTGGTGGTGGCGTCCGACGCCCGGCCCAGGCCACCCGGCTCGGTGGTCGACACGGTGGGCACCGGCTCGAAGTGGTCGGGTCCGATCTCCGGCTCGTCGTGGGTCAGGGTGAGCACGCTGCCCGCCAGCACGGCGACGATCACCGCGGTCCCCGCGGCCAGGGCGCGGCGGCTCCGGAGGCGATCGTCGGTCACCGGCGGATCGTACCTACGGCCATCCGGGGGTCGGGGTCGGATCCGGGAGGTCGTCCTCGGGGTTGATGTCCTCCAGCTCGCGCCGGGCCGTCTCGGGGAAGAGGGTGAGCGCGAGCACCGCGACGAGCAGCGCGAGCGGAAGGAGCAGGAACATCCCCGAGGCCAGGTGGCCGGTACGGTCCTTGGCCACGCCGGCGACGACGAGTCCCAGCGCGCTGCCCGCCACGGACATCACCTGGAGCACGCCGTTGGCCCGCGCCCGGGCGGCGGTGGGGAACAGCTCCGGCCCGTAGGCGCCCATGGCGGGCACCGCGAGGGCGCCGAGCATGGTGCCCAGCAGGTTCGCCATCCAGAGCGGCCAGCCCGCGGTGGTGAAGCCCCACGCGCCCACCGCCGCCCCACCGGCGACGCCGATCGCGACCACCAGCCGCCGCCCGCGACGGTCCGCGAGGCGTCCACCGGCGACGAGCGCGAGGCCCGCGGGGGTGGAGGTCAGGATCGTGAACAGCGAGATGCGGGCTCCGGAGAAGCCGCGCTCGTCGCGGAGGAAGTCGTTCAGGAGCTGCGACGCCGGCGCGGCGAACGCCGAGGCGCAGAACAGGGCGGCTCCGAGCACGACCAGCCGCCGGCCGTGCCCCTTGAGGAGGGTGGCGTCGCGGTGCGGGCGGACGAAGCGCTGGCTCTCCGGCAGCCGCCGGGCCACCCGCAGCACGAGCGGGACGGCGAGGAGGGGCAGGAGGAACAGGATGCGCCAACCCCGGGGATCGATGTCCGACAGCGGGAGGGCCCAGACGGCGACGCCTGCTCCGAGTGCACCGGCCATCGTCAGGACGCTCACCGAGTACGCCCGGGCACCGGCGGGCATCTCCTCGGCGGCGACGACCGTCAGGAGCAGGGTCGCGGCGGTGGCGAAGGCGCGGGCGAGGGTCTGGGTGAAGCCGAGCACCTCGATCGTCGGCGCGAACGCGCCCGCGACGGTCGCGACGACGCCCAGCCCGACCGACGCGAGCAGCAGCCGCCGCCGGCCGCGGCGGTCCGACCGGGCGACGATGACCAGGCTGAGGAGCACCCCGACCCGGCCGATGGCGAGCACCGTGCCCTGGGCGGTCGTCCCGCGACCGAACTCCTCGGCGGCGTAGGTGATCGTCTGGGTGAGGACCGTGCTGAGGTACCCGATGACCAGCGACAGGGTCAGCAGCAGCCCGAGGATCGTGCCCGCCCGCTCGTCGAGCGGGTCCGGCGGGGCCCACACCGGCTGGTAGCGGCGGGTGCGGCGGTCGGTCCGACGCAGCGCCGAGCGGATCGGCAGGTCGACCGCCACCGACCACGGACCGAGCACCAGCCGGTAGCGGGTGGTCTCGACGACCCGCACCGTGCCGTCGGGCAGGGGGGCGGCCTCGACGTCGCGCCGGTACCGCGCCATCGGCCCCTCGACCAGGGCGAACGACGCCCGCCGTACGCCGCCGGCTCCACCCGCGGGGTCGCCTCCCGCCTCCCCGGCGCCCGCCCGTTCGGCGGGGTCGGTGGCGGCCCAAGCCGGCCCGGGACCGGCCTCGTCGTCGGCGGCGGTCCACTCCCGCTCCTCGACCACGTCGCGTCGGGGCCCGAGCATCGTCTCGGCGGTGGCGGCGTCGACGACGACCGTCTGCGACGTACGGGGCACCCCGGCATGATGGTCGGTGACCGCCGCCGGACCGGATTCCCGCGGCCCGGCCCGGGGGGAACGGGGCCCGGGCGGGTGGCATGCTGGCGCGATGAAGCGGATGGCCGTCCGCGGCGGCGCGCCCCTGTCGGGCCGGGTGCCGATCTCGGGGGCGAAGAACTCGGTGCTGAAGCTGATGGCGGCCACCGTGCTGGCCGAGGGTCGGTTCACGATCCGCAACGTCCCCGACATCACCGACGTGCGCCTGATGGCCGAGCTGCTCCGGGCGATGGGGTGCGACGTCGCGCTCGACGACGACGTCCTCACCGTCGACCGCCCGGCCGAGATCGTCCCCGAGGCGCCCTACGAGCTGGTCGAAGCGATGCGGGCGTCGATCGTCGTGCTCGGACCCCTCCTCGCGCGGGTCGGCCACGCCCGGGTGTCGCTGCCGGGCGGTGACGACTTCGGCCAGCGGCCGATCGACTGGCACCTCGACGCCCTCCGCCGCCTCGGCGCCGAGTTCCGCACCGAGCACGGCTACATCGACGGACGCGCCGAACGGCTGGTCGGGACCCGGATCGTGCTGGAGTACCCCAGCGTCGGCGCCACCGAGAACGTGCTCATGGCCGCGGTCCTCGCCGAGGGGACGACCACCGTCGAGAACGCCGCCAAGGAACCCGAGCTGGCCGACCTGGCGGCGTTCCTCAACCGGATGGGAGCCAGCGTGATCGGCGCGGGCGGCAGCACGGTCACGATCGAGGGCGTCGAGCGGCTGCACCCGGTCGACCACACGGTGATCCCCGACCGTCTGGAGGCGGCCACGTTCCTGACCGCCCTCGCCGTCACGGGTGGGGAGCTGGTGCTCGAAGCGGCCCGGCCCGCCCACATGGACATGCTGATGACGAAGCTGGGCGACATGGGTATGCGCACCTCGTCGCATCCCGACGGCGTGTGGGCGGCGGCGCCGGAGCGGCTCCGCGCCGTCGACATCAACAGCCTCCCGTACCCGGGCATCGCCACCGACTACCTGCCGCTGATGGTCGCCGCGCTGGCGGTCGCCGACGGGGCATCGATCGCCACCGAGAACATCTTCGGCGGCCGGTTCCGCTACGTCGACGAGCTGGTGCGGATGGGCGCCGACATCCGCGTCGAGCACCACTACGCGGTGATACGCGGCGTCGAGCGGTTGTCGGGCGCACCGGTGCGCGCCCACGACATCCGCGCCGGGGCCGCCCTCGCGGTCGCCGCGCTCGGCGCCGAGGGCGAGACGGTGATCTCCGACGCCGAGCACATCGCCCGGGGCTACGACCGCTTCGTGGAGAAGCTGCGCGCGGTCGGCGCCGACGTCGACGCCGACTGACGACCTCGCGCTCCCTGCCGGCGGCCTGGCTACCGGTCGTCGACGTCCGGATCGTCGCTCGTGTCGGTGCGGTCGTCGGCGGGGTCGGAGCGCTCGCTGACCGCCCGGTTGGCCCGGGTGTTGGCCAGCCACAGGAGGCCGGCGAACAGGCTGAGCGGCGTCAGGACCAGGAGGATCTCGTCCCAACCGCCCTGATGGGCCAGCAGCACGACCGTCACGCCCCCAGCAGGTAGCGCAGGTAGACCACGCCGACGAGCACGGCGGCGGCTCCCACGGACCACACGACGTCGAGGGCGACGCGGTCGAAGCGGGCGACCAGGCGGTCCCACCCGCCGACCATTAGCAGGGCGAGGGCGGCGCCGAGCAGCCCGAGCTGGATCCAGTTCGCCGTCGCCGCCGAGATCAGGGTCTCGTCCGCCCGCCAGCGCGCCGTTCCGAACACGTTCGCCCCCCGGCCGAAGGGATCCGATGACATGGCGACGAGGTCCTGGACGTAGACGAGGAACGTGCTGAGCTGGTGGACGATCGGCGCGACCGCGGCGCAGCCGGCGAGGGCCACGGCGAGGTCGCCGGCGAGGGGCTCGGCGAGCGTCGCGCCGCGAGCTAGCGCCGCTATCTCACCCAGGCGGGCGAGCGCCCACCAGGCGAGCGCGACCGCGCCGATCGTCGCGGCCAGGCCGAACAGGGCCCACCACGGCGTGGCCGACGTCGCCGCCCCGCCCGCCAGGTCGGCCCACCACGCGCTGCCCGCCACGACCTCCCAGAGCGTCGCTCCGATCAGGGTGACGACGACAGCCAGCGTGCGCCGTCCGCCGGCGCGCGCCGCCAGGCCGAGGCGGGGGGAGCGGAGCCCGACGCGGCCGCCGTCCCATCGGACCGGCGACCCCCCCGCCACCACGCCGCAGAGCACCGCCATCGGCGAGGAGCGCCGCACCCACGGCCGGCCAGCGACCAGCGCCCCGCCGACCATGAGCGCGGTCAGGGCCGTCAGCCAGGCGACCAGGGGGCGTGGATCCTGACCGTCGATCCAGCCGGTCGTCAGCCATGCGAACGAGGCGAGCAGGACGGCGGGCACCCACCAGTCGTCCGCCTCGTCGTCGGCACCGGTCGTGGTGGGTGCGTCGGACGTCCGGCCGCGCATGCGGTCGATCCCGGCGGCCAGGGCGTCGTACGGGTCGATGACCCGCCACCAGTCGCCGAGGAGCAGCGCCAGCGCGGGCACGGCCCACCACACGACCGCGATCATCGCGAGCGGCAGGGGGTTCAGGCCCGACAGGGGCGATCCGCCCCAGCCGACCACCAGCGCGAGGACGAGGGCCGCCAGCCCGAGCGACTGGCCGGCGACGCGCGCCGCGGCGGGCAGCTCGTCGCCCGGCCATGGGCCGACCTCGGTGCCGTCGATCGAGGCCGCCGCGACCGTCGGCGCGGCGGACGAGGTGCCGCGGGCGCGGAGGCCGACGACGCCGAGCACGACGCCGACCAGGACCGCACCGTACAGGACTCCGGCGGGTACACCGTCGCCGGTCAGCCCCTCGGCACCGTGGGCGAGCACGAGTGACACCCGCGGCATGGTAGGGAGCCCCACCGCCGGGCCCCGAGTCCGGGGCGGCGGGAACATCCGGCGACCGGACGTGGTTGAGGCCGGTGCGCCCGGGTTTCGGGGCGCACCCCGCCGCCGTGGGACAATGGCGGTTCGCACCCGGGGAAAGACGGAGCAGTGCGCGAGAAGCTCGAGAAGACGATCGAGGCGATCCGGCCGGCCATCCAGGCCGACAGTGGCGACATCTTCCTGCGCGGGTTCGACGAGGCCACCGGCGTCGTCGAGGTCGAGCTGACCGGGGCGTGCGTGAGCTGCCCGGCGTCAACCGTCACCCTCAAGGCCGGCGTCGAGCGCATCCTGAAGGACCGGGTCCCGGGCGTGACCGCCGTCGAGGCGGTCGGTGCGATGTCCGAGAGCGCCGTCTCGCTCTGACCCGACCCTCCGCCGCGGACCCGGTCGTGGTCCGTGGTCGGCGCCGGGTCAGCGACCGGTGAAGGTGGCCTTCCCGGGGCCGTGCTCGCGGAACGAATCGACGCCGATGCGGGCGTCGTCGGTGGCGAACACCTGGGCGAACAGCTCCTGCTCGAGCTCGAGCCCCGAGCCGAGCGACACGTCGAGGCCCCGGTCGATCGCCCGCTTGGCCAGACCCTGGGCGACGACCGGGCCGGCGGCCAGCTCGGCGGCCCACGCGATCGCCGCCTCCTGCACCTCGTCGGCGGGCACGACGCGGTCGACGAGACCGATGCGCAGCGCCTCCTCGGCGGGTACCTGGCGGCCCGAGACGATGATCTCCTTGGCCCGGGCGGGGCCGACCAGCCGCGGCAGGCGCTGGGTGCCGCCGCCACCGGGGATGATGCCGAGCAGGATCTCGGGCTGACCCAGGCGGGCGGCGTCGGACACGATGCGCAGGTCGCAGGCGAGGGCCAGCTCGCAGCCACCGCCGAGGGCCACCCCGCTGATGGCCGCGATCACGATGCGGGGGATCTCGGCGACGGTGTTCAGCGCCCGGGTGAAGGCCGTCCCGACCGCCCGTGCCTCGTCGGGGCCGTCGAACTCGCCGATGTCGGCCCCGGCGGCGAAGACGCGGTCGCCCCCGGTGACGACCACCGCCCCGGGGGGCGAGTCGATCAGGGCCTGGGCGGCCCCCTCGAGCTGGCGCAGCACCTCGGTGCTCAGGGCGTTGACCTTGCCGTTCTCCAGGCGGACGACGGCCACCCCGTCGGCGCGGCGTTCGACGGACACGAGGGCGCGGCTCGACATGGGAGGCGAACCTAGCGGGGCCGACCCCGGCACCGCGTACGGACGGGTCGGAGGATCTCGTACGCGTGGGCCGCCGGGAGGGGTCGGGCGGATCGCCGGTAGCGTCGTCCGGACGATGACCGCCCCCGCCCACGTCCGGACCTGCTACCGACACCCCGACCGGCCCGCCGGGATCACCTGTCAGCGGTGCGACCGCCCGATCTGCCCGTCGTGCATGCACCAGGCGTCGGTCGGGTTCCACTGTCCGGACTGCGCCCGGACCGGCGCGCAGCGGGTGCAGCGCGGCGTGCCGCGCTCGCTTCCCCGCCCGTTGCTCACCCAGGTGCTGGTGGCGGTCAACGCCGTCGTGTTCCTGGCCGACGTGGTGGTCACCGGACCGGGGTCCTTCGGCGGGACGACGCTGAGCGACTTCGCCCTCGACGCCGGGCTCTGGCCGCCCGCGACGCCGGAGGAGCCGTGGCGGCTGGTCACGAGCGGCTTCCTGCACGCCGGCATCCTGCACATCGCCCTCAACATGTGGGTGCTGCTGATGATGGGCCGCATCCTCGAACCGGCCCTCGGGCGGCTGCGGTTCGCGGCGGTGTACGCGGCGTCGCTGCTCGTCGGCTCGCTCGGCGTGACGATCTTCGACGTGGTCGCCGACTCGGAGCGCATCGCGGTCACCGTCGGCGCATCGGGCGCGATCTTCGGGCTGATGGGTGCCCTCGTCGTCGTCGCCCGCGACCGAAGGGTGGACCTGATGCGCACCGGCATCCTGCCCACGATCGGCATCAACCTGGTCTTCACGCTCACGATCCCGGGGATCTCGATCGGCGGTCACCTCGGGGGACTGGTCGGCGGGCTGCTGACCGGGCTCCTCGCCGTCGCCGTGCCTCGCCGCGTCGCGGGTCCCGCCGGCGAGGCGGTCGCGGCCGCCGCGATCGCGGTGGTCGGGCTGATCGCCGCGGGAACGGCCGTCGCCCTCAGCGCGGCCACCTGGACCCTGGCCTGAGCGCGGCCCCCGGCGTTCCGAAGGACGATCCGGGAACCAGCCGGCCGCCGCCGTCGTCGGAGGGGGCATGAGCAACCCGTCCATGAACCCCGGAAGCCGTCCCCGTCGGGGCGTCGTCACCGCCCTGGCGCTGGCCGCGGGGGCCCTGGGCCTCGGCGCCGTCGTGTTCGCGGCCACCGAGGCCTCCGGGCCGTCGGCCGTCGCCGGCGCCGTCGAGCTATCGACGTTCGCCTCCTGCGAGGAGCTGGCGGAGTGGGGCCGGACGACGGCCTCGTCGGCCCGCGCCGAGGCGGCCGGCCGGGAGACGTTCGCGGTCGCCGCCGACTCGGCCGAATCAGGGGCGGCGGCACCCGATGCGCCCACCGCGGAGCAGCCGGCCACCACGGTCGCCACCGAGGACGGAGCCGACGACGGGTCCTCCGAGGGCGGCTCGGGCGACACGGGCGACACCAACGTCGACGTGGCGGGCGTCGACGAGATCGACCTGGTCGAGCGGCTCGACGCCGATCGCGTGCTCGTGGTGACCGTCGGTCGGCTCGCCGTCGTCGACCTGGCCGCGGGAACCGTCGGCGGGTCGGTGCCCGTCCCCGCCGACGCCCAGATCACCTACGACCCCGACCTCGGCCTCGTGTGGGTCGTCGGCGACGAGTGGACCGCCGACGAGGGTCAGGTGAGCGTCACCCGGATCGCCGTCGACGGATCCGACCTCACCGTCGAGGGCGCCTGGCGCACCCGGGGCCAGCTCGTGACCGCCCGGCGGGCCGGGGGCGAGCTCTACCTCGTCGCCACCGACGGCTTCGTCGAGGCGATGCCGGCGTTCGACGGGCCGGTGGGTGCCGCCGAGGAGGGCTGGTCGGGCGACTCGGTCGAGCCCGCGGCCGATC
>JAAYBP010000187.1 GCA_012730075.1 Acidimicrobiales bacterium
GTCGCCCGCATGAGCGACCCCGAGTTGATCGAGGGCATCAAGGAGGTCACGAGCATCCCGGTGATGGCCAAGGCCCGCATCGGCCACTTCGTCGAGGCCCAGATCCTCGAGGCGCTCGGCGTCGACTTCGTCGACGAGTCCGAGGTCCTCACCCCCGCCGACGAGACCCACCACATCGACAAGTGGGCCTTCACCGTGCCGTTCGTGTGCGGAGCCACCAACCTCGGCGAGGCGCTCCGCCGGATCTCCGAGGGGGCGTGCATGATCCGCTCGAAGGGCGAGGCCGGCACCGGCAACATCGTCGAGGCGGTGCGCCACCTCCGCACGATCCTCGGCGACATCCGCAAGCTCACCCAGGCCGACGAGCCCGAGCAGTTCGAGTGGGCCAAGCAGCTCCGCGCCCCGCTGCCGCTGGTCCAGGAGATCGCCGCCACCGGCCGCCTCCCCGTGCCCCTGTTCTGCGCCGGCGGCATCGCCACCCCCGCCGACGCCGCGCTCGTGATGCAGCTCGGCGCGGAGGCGACCTTCGTCGGGTCGGGCATCTTCAAGTCCGACGACCCCGCCCGCCGGGCCAAGGCGATCGTCGAGGCCACCACCCACTTCCGCGACGCTGCCATCCTCGCCAAGGTGTCCCGCGGACTGGGCGGGGCGATGCCCGGCCTCGAGGTCGGGTCGCTCGACGTCCGCCTCGCCGACCGGGGCTGGTAGCGGTGCCGTCCCGGCCCGAACCGGAGCCTCCCGGAGGTGGCCGCCGCTCCTGAGCCACGCGGCGGGGTCAAGGTCGGCGTGCTGGCGTTGCAGGGCGCGGTCGGCGAGCACCGCGCCGCGCTCGCCGCGCTCGGAGCCGCGCCCGCCGAGGTGCGCCGCCCCGCCGACCTCGCCGACGTCGACGCCCTGGTCGTCCCCGGAGGCGAGTCGACGACGATCTCGAAGCTGATCGACAGCAGCGGGCTGCGCGTCCCCCTGGGCGAGCGGCTCGCCGCCGGCCTCCCGGTGCTCGGCACGTGCGCCGGGATGATCCTGCTGGCCCGTGACGTGCTCGACGGACGAACCGACCAGCGCAGCTTCGGCCGGGTCGACGTCACCGTTCGCCGCAACGCGTTCGGCCGGCAGGCCGACTCCTTCGAGGCCGACCTCGACGTCACCGGCGTCGAAGGCGGCCCGTTCCCCGGTGTGTTCATCCGTGCGCCGGCCATCGAGGCGGCCGGACCCGACGTCGAGGTGCTGGCCTCGGTCTCCGGCCGGCCCGTGCTCGCCCGGGAGGGGTCCGCTCTGGTTGCATCGTTCCACCCGGAGCTGACCGACGACCTCCGACTCCACCAACTGTTCCTTTCCATCGTCGAGGAGAGCTGATGTCCGGCCATTCCAAGTGGGCCACGATCAAGCACAAGAAGGGAGCGGCCGACGCCCGGCGCGGCAAGCTCTTCGCCAAGTTGATCCGCCAGGTCGAGGTGGCCGCCCGCCAGGGCGGCGGCGACCCCGACTCCAACCCGACGCTGCGCACGATGTACCAGAAGGCGCGGGACGCGTCGGTGCCGCTCGACACGATCGATCGCGCCGTCAAGCGCGGCACCGGCGAGCTGGAGGGCGTCAGCTACGAGCAGATCACCTACGAGGGCTACGCGCCCCACGGCGTCGCCGTGCTGATCGAGGTGCTCACCGACAACCGGAACCGCACCGGCTCCGAGATCCGCACCGCGTTCAGCCGTGGCGGGGGGTCGATGGCCGAGCCCGGCGCGGTGGCCTGGCAGTTCGAGCGCAAGGGAAGCGTCCTGGTCGACCGGGCGGCCGACGAGGACGACCTGACCCTCGCCGCGATCGACGCCGGCGCCGACGACATCGCCGACGACGGCGCCGCCTGGCGCATCACCACCCCGCCCGGCGACCTGCCGTCCGTGCGGGCGTCGCTGGAGGAGGCCGGGTTCGCCGTCGAGTCCTCCGACCTGATCATGGCGGCGACGAACCTCGTGCCCCTCGCGTCCGCGGGCGACGCCCGGGCGGTGCTGTCGCTCGTCGACGCGCTCGAGGACAACGACGACGTCCAGGCCGTGCACGCCAACTTCGACATCCCCGACGACGTCTTCGCGGAGCTGGACGCCGGGTGATCGCCGCCGTCCGACGATCGGCGCGGCCGTGACCGAGATCGGCCCGCCCCGGTCGGGGCCACGGGTCGGTGACCTGGCGCCCGGCTTCACACTGCCGGGCATCGACGCGAGCGGCGCGGCCGGGTCCTGGAGCCTGGCCGACCTCGCCGGCCAGCCGGTCGCGCTGGTCTTCTATCCCGGCGACGGCACCCCGGTGTGCACCGCGCAGCTCGTCACCTACACCGACGAGATCGCCGCCTTCGCCGACGTGGGGGCCACCGTGCTCGCCATCAGCCCGCAGTCGGTCGAGAGCCACGCCGGGTTCGCGGCCGACAACGACGGCTTCGCCTTCCCACTGCTCGCCGACGAGGACAAGGCGGTGGGCGAGGCCTACGGCGTCGTCGGTCCGCTCGGCTTCTACCGGCGATCGGTGTTCGTCGTCGGTCCCGACGGCCGGATCGGCTGGATCCACCGGGCCGTCGCCGGGCTGTCGTTCCAACCTTCGACCGAGATCGTCGA
>JAAYBP010000188.1 GCA_012730075.1 Acidimicrobiales bacterium
CCCTCCGTGACGACGGCACCGCCTACGCCTCCGCCCTGCGCGACGCGGGGGTCGACGTGGTCGAGCGGCACCTGGCCGGCCACGTCCACCCGTCGTTCGCGTTCACCCGGATCGCCTCGGCGGCGGCGTACCAGCGCGACGCCGTGGACGCGCTGCGGACCGCGCTGCACACCTGATCGCCCGCCGCGGTGCGGACTCCCGGCCGTCCCGGCCGCGACCGCTCCGAGTGGTCGCTCGGCCGGTCGCCGATACGGAGGGCGAGTCCGGTCGTCGGGCCTTGCGGGTCGGTGGTCGCCGCCGATGATTACGGGTGGAGGTAAGGGAGGCCCCGCCCGTGCCCGCCACCGACACCGGTCCCGTCGCGCCGCCGGTGATCGGCCGCCCGCGGTGGCTTCCCCACGCCCTCGCGCTCCTGCTGGTCCTGCTCGCGGTGACGGCGATCGGTGGCCGCGACCACGGCTGGACCCCCGACGACGGCGCCTACGCCCTCCAGGTCGACGCCCTGGACAGGACGGGAGGGTGGGCCTGGCCCTACCCGCACGCCGACATCGACCCCGACCTGCGCCACGTGCCGTTCACCCACGGCGTCGTGACCGAGGAGGGAGCGGCCTACCCGTACGTGAAGCTCCCGGCCTGGATCCTCGTGCTCCGCGCCTCGACGTGGTTGTTCGGCGACGGCTTCGGTCTCTACGTGCCCTCCCTGCTCGGCGTGCTCGCGGCGGCGCTCGTCGCCTGGCACCTGGCGCGGCGGTTCGACCCGGACGCCGCGCCGTGGGCCTTCTGGGCGACCGGCGTGGGCGCCCTGCTCGTCGAGGGGACGGCGATGTGGGCGCACAGCGCGGCGGCCGCCCTCGCCGGCGTGGCGGCGATCACGGTGATCGACGCGGCGGGCGGGCGTCGAGCCCGCGTGCTCCGCCTGGCGGCCGTCCTCGCCGTGCTCGTCCTGCTGCGGCGGGAGGGGCTGTTGGTCGCCGCCGCGACCGTGGCCGTGCTCGGGGTCGTCGGCCTGGGCGGACCGGGGGGTCCGCTCGACCGCGTCCGCCGGGCGGCCTGGCTCACCGCCGCGCCGACCGTCGCGGTCGTCGCCGCCCACCTCGGGAACGCGCGCTGGGTCGACCGAATCGCGCCGGGTACGGCGGTCGCCGACGGGGAGTTCTCGTCCGGGGTCCGGTACCTGGAGGGCCGGTTCAGCGGGGCGGGCAACTCGCTCCTCTACGGCGCGGGGGAGTACCGGCTGGGCCGCCTCCTCGCGGTCGCCGCGATCGTGTTCGTGGCCGGCGCCGGGTTCCTCCTGTTCCGGCGGCGTGACGTCGGGGCCGCGACCGTGGCGGCGGTGACCGGGCTGGCCCTGATGGCCCTGCGGTCGCTCGTGGTCGCGCCGTTCGACCTGGCCGGGCTGTTCGTCGCCTCGCCGCTGCTGGTCGTGGCGGCCTTCGGGGTGCGTCGCTCCGACCTCGACCGCCGGGTGGTCGCCGCCGGGGCGTGGGCGGCGACCTTCGCCGGCGCGGTGCTGCTCACCCAGTACCCCGAGGGGGGCGCCTGGGACTGGGGAGGCCGGTTCTTCCTCCCGCTGCTGATCCCGGCGGTCGTCGGCTCGGTGATCGTGTGGCGGCGCGCCCTGGCATCGGCGGGACCGGGCGACCGTCGGCGGATCGCATCGCTCGCCGTCGCCCTCGTCGTCGTTCCGACGCTGCTCGGTCTGTACGCGACGACGGCGCTGCGGGCTGAGTTCCGGCAGGCGACCGACGACGCCGTCGCCACGGGCGCACCGCACGTCATCCGCACCCCGCGCTTCATCGCGCGGACCTCGTGGTCGGAGATCCCCGACGGCGACTGGATGGCCGCGTCGACCCCGGCGGACGTCGAGGCGCTCCTCGCCGGTCTGCGCCGATCCGGTGCCGGCCCGGTCGCCGTCGTCGGGAGCATCGCCGTCGAGGTGGACGCGCCCGGATGGGACCGCGAGGTCGTGTCACCGACGGTCGTCGTGTTCACCCCGGATCCGTGAACACGCCGTCGATCACGCTGCGACCCCCGGACGCCGTGGCCGGATCGTTCGCGACGGACTCCGCGGGGACGTTTACCCTGGAAGCCGTCTGCGGAGCGGTCGATGGGAGGCCAGTGGGACCGGACGTTCGCCTGACCGGGGTCGGCTGATGGTCCGCGGGGCGCGCCTGGGCACGTTCGTCGCGATCGCGGCCGCGGTCGCGGGCCTGAGCAAGGTCCACGCCGCGTGGGTGGCCGACCCGCCCTACGACTACACCGGGTCGTTCCGGTTCGGCTGGTCGATCCTGCTCGTCGTGGTCACCGCGGTGATCGCCTACGGCCTCGGCCTCCCCGACCTGCCGCGCACCGGACGGGCGGCGCTCGCCGCCTCCGCGACCGCCGGCGCGCTGTCGGCGGTCGCCCTCTCGGTCGTCCAGCTCGTCACCGGCGACGCCCTCCTGCCGCGGTTCGTCGTGTTCGCCACCGCCGCCGCCGTCGTCCCGATCGGTCTCGTCGCCAACGCCATCGTCCGTAGGGGAACCACCCGGGCCGGGCAGCGGGACCGGGTCCTGCTGGTGTCCTCGGCGGGGGAGTCGTCGACCCTCGAGGGCGACCTCGCCGGACCGAGCGTCCACCCCGCCGTGCTCGTCGGACACGTCGACGTCGGCGCGGCGTCGCCCCCCGGCAGCCGGGCGCTGGTCGAGTCGGACGCCGGCGCGACCGTGGTGGTGCTCGACCGTTCGGCGCAGGCCGCGGACCACGTGGTCGCGCAGGCGGCCGTGCTGCACGAGCGCGGCATCCGGGTGCGGACGCTCTCGCAGTTCTACGAGGAGTGGCTGGGCAAGCTGCCGGTCTCCGAGCTCGAGCGGGCGTCGCTGTTCTTCGACATCGGCGAGCTGCACCGGGCCCGCTACGGCCGCATGAAGCGGGTGATCGACCTGGTCCTCGGGGCCGTCGGGCTGATCCCGTTCGCGATCGCGGTGCCCCTGGTGTGGCTCGGGAACCTGGCCGCCAACCGGGGTCCGCTGTTCTACCGGCAGGACCG
>JAAYBP010000189.1 GCA_012730075.1 Acidimicrobiales bacterium
TCAGGCGCCGCCCAGGAGGCGAGCCTTCTCCCGTTCGAACTCCTCGTCGCTGAGCACGCCGCGGTCGCGCAGGTCGGCCAGGCGTTCGAGGGCGACGAGGCGGTCCTCGCCCGCCTGTCCGGCAGCACCGCTGCCGGTCATGCTGATGCGGGCGCCGGGGAACGACTCCTGGAGCTGGTCCACGATCCCCGCCACCTGTGGCGGCAGCTGACCGGGGGCCGGAACACCGCCCACCGGCCCACCGGTCCCGCCCGACCCCATGCCGGCGGCCATGGTGTCAGCCTGCTGGCGGAGGTGCTCGTCGCGGGTGGGGACCTCGTCCCACAGGACCTCCACCCGGGTGGGGTCGCTCCGGTCGATCTCCACCGGGATCACCTGGCCGGGGAACGGGAAGCGCTTTGTCCTCGCCGCCCGCTGGCGGTACTCCACGCTGGTCGGGGCCATGCCCTCGGCCTGGACCACGAGGTTCATGTGGAGCGGCGCGTACATGACGTTGCTGGCCGCCTGGGAGGACGAGACCACCGTCGCCGTCGCCCGCACCGGATCCTTCATGCCCCGTCGGAAGAGCCCCATCGTCCACCCCATGTCATCCCGGCGATGTCGGCTCGGATTCTACGACAGGATCGACCGAGATGCTTGGACAGGATCGCTGGCGGTGACGGCTCCCCAGGAGCGCGCCACCCTTCCGCGCCCGTAGGAGCGCGTCACCACCGATGACGGGTACCGTCCCGGCTCGACGTCGTCCGGTTCGCCATCGATCCCGTACGAGGGCTTCCGGATCCCCGCGAGGAGTGACTCGGTGCCGGCCACCGTGCCTCGGTGCCGGCCACCGTGCGGCGGGTCGGTGGGGTCGCACGGGCGGATGAAGCTTTCATGTGAGCGCCAGTAGTGTCGTCCAGACGATGGCCGCGCTCTCAGACCCAGGCTCGCAGGCGCAGCCGGTCAACCTCCCACCTCGGCTCCCCTTCGTCGGACGCAGCTCGGAACTGGCCGAGCTGATCGGAGCCCTGCCCCGCGCCAACACGCACGGCAGCGGGCTGTGGCTCGTCGCAGGCGAGGCCGGCATCGGCAAGACCCGTCTGGTTCGCGAGGTGGCCGCAGCCGCCGACGCGTCGGCGCACCAGGTCGCATGGGGCCAGTGCTGGAACGGTTCGGGGACACCTCCCTACTGGCCCTGGACCCAGGTCGTCCGGCGGCTGCGCGGGGTCGACTGGGGCACTGAGCTGCGCCCGCTGGTGCTCGGCGACGACGACGGTGACGCCGACGCCTTCGCCCTGTACGACGCCGTGGCCACCGAGCTGCGACGCGCGGCGTGGTCCACGCCGACCCTGGTCGTGCTCGACGACCTCCACCTCGCCGACGTCGGCTCGCTCCAGCTCACCCGCTTCGTCGCCGGACACCTCGCCGACGCACCGATCCAGATCCTGGCCACTCTCCGCCTTCCGGCTCCCCCTGATCGACGTGCGATCGCCCCCTACCTCGACGAGCTCGCCTCCACGGCACGCACCATCGACCTCGGTGGCCTCGAGCTCGGCGAGGTGGCGCAGATGGTCAGCGACGAGGCGCCGGGGGTGCGCGCCGTCACCGGCGGGAACCCGCTCCACATCGAGCACCTCGTCAGGGCGCAACTGCCGCCGGCCGCCCCGGCGACGGTTGCGGGGAACGGCGGCCGCCACCGATCGAGCGCAGCTCTCGGCGCGGTCCTCACCGCCCGCATCACCGGCATGGACGCGGAATCGCTCGATCTGCTCGCGGCCTTGGAGGTGCTCGACCACAGAGCCACCGTCCCGGCCGCCGCCCAGATCACCGGGATCGACCCCGAGCGGGTGCACGACCTCGCCGCCGCGCTCCGGGAGGCTGGCCTGGTCGAGCCCGACGGGATCAGGCTGGCGCACTCGTTGGTGGCCGACGCGGTCGCCGACGTGGTTCCGATCAGCTTCCGCGAGGACCTGCACCTTGCGGCCGCTCGCCTGGCCGCAGCCGACGGTGCGCCGATCGCGGTGCAGGCGCACCACCTGCACCGAGCGGGGAGCCGCCACCGCCGTGAGGCGGTCGACGCCTGGCGAGAGGCCGCCGCCGTCGCGGCAGGGTCGTTCGCTCACGACGACGCTGTGGACCACCTCGGCCGCGCCCTTCAGCTGCTCGGGGACGGACCAGGCGACGCCGATGTCCGCGCCGAGGTGACGTTGGCTCTCGCCGGCGCGGTGGAGCGAACCGTCGGTTCGGTCGCCGCCGACCCCGCCTATCGGGATGCGCTCGAGGCGGCCCGTCGCACCGCCGATCCCGAAGCCATCGCCCGCGCCGCCGCGCGCCACGGCATCGCCTTCTACTCCGACCCGGATGTGCAGCTCGACCGGGCCGAGGAGTGCCGCAGCGCGCTGGAGGGCCTGGGCGACGGCGACCCGTCCCTGCGCGCTCGGCTGCTCGCCAACCTCGTGGCCGCCGACCCGAGGGACCCCGATCGAGCGGAGCTGGCGGCCTCCGCCGTGGCCTTGGCGCGCCGAACGGGCGACCCCGAGGCGATCGGCGTCGCCCTCGTGTCCGAACAGCTCGTCGACCTCGGGCCCTCGACGCTGGTGCGA
>JAAYBP010000190.1 GCA_012730075.1 Acidimicrobiales bacterium
GACGGCGAGCTGCCGGTCAACCCCGACGGCGGGCTCAAGTCCTTCGGCCACCCGGTCGGCGCCAGCGGGCTGCGGATGCTCTACGAGGTGTGGCTCCAGCTCCGCGGCGAGGCCGGACCCGATCGCCAGATCGCGACGGTCGGTCCGGGCCGGTCACTCGGGCTCACGCACAACCTCGGCGGCTATCCCGGGGAGATGGTCAGCTTCGTCGGCATCTTCGGCACCGAGACCTCCGGCTGACGCGACGGCGGTCGCCATCACCTCCCGCTCCGCCGCCTCCTCCTGGGCGAGGGCGTCGACCAGGGCACTGCCCATGACCGTCATCGACATGGCGACCACCGCGCCGCCCACGCCGTACAGCTCGTAGCCGAGGATGACCGAGATGACGATCAGGGCGGCGCCGGGATCGGCCGCGCCGCGGGTGAAGCGGCCGAGCGCCAGGTCGTGCCCGATCTGCACCAGCGCGGCGCCGACCCCGACCGCGATCCCGACCCCGGGCGACACCAGCACGCCGCTGAACACCGCGATCGGCACGCCGGTGGCGGCGATGCCGATCCGCGGCATGATGCTCGCCGCCCCGACGACGAGGGCGAGCGGGGTCGGCGCCGGCAGGTCGAGCAGCGTGAAGGTCACCCAGGCGGCCAACCCGACGACGAGGGCCAGGGCGACCGACACCCCCACGTAGACCTGGCTCCGCTCGAACGCGGTGCCGACGACGCGCGCGACCCGGGAGCGGGTGGCCTCGTCGCGGAACTGGCGCAGCGCCGCCTCGCTGAAGCGCGGCCCCCAGCCGAGGGCGAAGACGGTGAGGATCAGGGTGAGGACCCAGGTCGACGCCCCGCCCCGGGCCTCCTCGCCGACGCGGCTCGACGGACGCCGGATGCTCGCGGCGAAGTCGCCGGCCTTGCCGGTGAGGTCGAAGTCGCGGGCGGCGTCCCCGAAGCGCTCCGACCGCTCGACGGTGCGGGCGGCGGCGGGGATGTTGCGCTTGAGCTGGCGGACCTGGCCGTCGAGGTCGCGCACCGCCCCCCAGGTCACCAGCCCGACGAGGGCGAGGATCGGCACCAGCACGATCACCAGCGCGAGGCCGCGCCGGACGTGGCGGGCGGCCAGGCTGACGAGCGGTTCGAGCGCGGCCGCGGCGGTGATCGCGGCGAGGGCCCACCCCAGGGGGCGGTGGCCGGCGATCAGGACGTAGCGGGCGAGGAGGGCCACGACGACGCAGGCGAACACCATCACCCAAACGGCCGGGCCCACGACGAGCCGCACCTCGCGGTTCACGCACGCGTACCCTAACGACGTGCCGGAGCCGAACGCCGAACGTCCGGTCGACGCCGGCCGCGCGGGCGGCGCGGACCGCCCAGGGGAGACCGACCGTCCACCGGAAACGGACCGACTGGTCGTGCGCTTCGAGCCCCGATCCGCGGTCGGGCTCGTGCTCGGCATCCTCATCGTCACCTTCGGCGCCGGGTTCCTCGCGTCGACCAAGCGGTCGCTCACGATCCTCGCCGTCGGCATCCTCCTCGCCTTCGCGATCGAGCCGTTGGTCCAGCTGGTCCAGCGGCGCGTCGGCGGCCGGCGCAGCCTCGCGGTCGGCCTGGTCAGCGCGGCGCTCTTCACCGGGTTCACCGCCCTCGCGGTGACGGTCGGTCCCGCGGCGGTCGACCAGATCGAGCGGTTCGGCGAGGAGCTGCCCGACACGCTCGCCGAGATCGAGTCGCTGCCGGTCGTCGGACCGCGGCTGCGCGAGGCCGACGCCGCCGAGCGCATCGAGGAGTGGATCGACACCCTCCCCGCGAACCTCGACGACGACGAGATCGGCGACGTGGCGCGGGGCGCCCTCAACGCCGTGCTGAACGCGCTGGGCGCGATCCTCGTCGCGGTGGTGGTGCTGCTCGACGGCCCGCGCCTCGTCGACCGGCTACGGGTGCTCGTGCCCGAGCCGTACCGGCCGCGCGCCGATCGCGTCGGGCGCGCCTTCGCCAAGGTCGTCGGCACCTACTTCGCCGGGTCGCTGCTCGTCGCGACCATCGGCGGCACGTGGGTGCTGGTGGTCGGACTCGTCGTCGGCGTTCCCCTCGCGCCCGTCGCGGCCATCTGGTACGCGGTCGTCAGCCTGATCCCGCAGATCGGCGGCTTCCTCGGCACGTCGTTCGTCACCCTCCTCGCGCTCACCCAGGGGGTCGTGCCGGCCCTGATCGTCCTCGTCCTCGTCACCGGCTACATGAACTTCGAGAACTACGTGATCACGCCGGCGGTGGTGGGCGAGTCGGTCGACCTGTCGCCCCCGGTGACGATGCTCGCCGCGCTCGTCGGCGGGGCGGCGGCCGGGGTGCCCGGTGCGCTGGCGGCCACCCCGCTCGTCGGCACGGTCAAGGCGCTCTACATGGAGGCGCGGTTCGGCGAGCAGCCCGTCGAGGACCAGCCGCTCCGGGAACGACTGCCCGGTCCGATCCGCCGGGTGCTCGACCGGGTCCGCCCGCCGGCGGAGGCGCCGTGAGCGGCACGGCGCGACCCGAGCAGATCGAGTTCACCGCCCCGGAGCCCGGCGAGGTCGTGGACGCCCTGCGCGACCTGGTGGTCGAACGTCGCGGTTGGGTGAACCTCGAGCCCGAGGTGGAGAGCGACGCCGCCGAAGCGGTGCGGCCGTCGTTCGTCGCGGCGGTGTTCCGGGCCGCCGGCCCGCCGATCCCCTCGGTGACGATCGTGGCGCCGACGGCCGGTCGACGTCCGCAGCCCGCGCAGCTCGGGATCTCCCACGGCGTCGGCACGCCGGTCCTGCGCCGCCTCGCGGCCGAGGGCCACCCGCGCCCCGACGAGTGGAAGGTCGTCCAGGACCACGCCCGGCGGGGCGTCGTCGTGCGCCTGCCCGAGGACTTCGATCCGGCCGACGTGCTGGCCTGGGCCCTGTCGGCCGCCGCCCTCCTCTGCCCGATCGAGACGACCGGCGGGTGGCTCGCCGAGGTCCACCGGGGTTGAGCCCGAGGTCCACCGGGGCTGAGCGGCGTCAGACGGCCCGGGGCCCGGGCGGGTCACCGATCAGCACCTGGAGCGGCGCCAGTTCGGCGGCGAAGCCGTCCTCCCACGGCAGCACTCCCGCCGGATCCGGCCAGGCGAGCTGCACCATCGTCGAGGCGTCGTCGGCGTCGCCGGCGAGGCGCCGGTGCTCGGCGAGGGCCGGGAACAGCCCGATGCACGCGGGCAGCTCGACCGGCAGGAGCGCGCACGGCTGACCGCCGTCGAGCAGGCCGATGAACGGGGCGCCGAGCGGCAGTTCGGTGCCCCCGGCGAGGGCGTCGACCACCAGGCCGAACAGGCCCCGGCAGGCGACCGGCGTGAGTCCGACGATCAACAGCTCGGGGAAGGCGAAGCGGTCCTCGACGCCGATCGTGTAGGCGTACCGGGGGAACGGGGGGTCGGTGTCGGGCTGGGCCGGCACCGCGTCGAGCGCCCACCCCTCGCGCTCGAGCATGAACTCGACCTTGTCGCGGTGGCTCATGTCCCGGTCGGGGAAGACGTCGTCGGCCATCGGTCCCCACCCTCGCAGACGGCGGGGACGGGCGCCGACCTGGCAGGCTGGCGCCGTGAGCCGCGTGACACCGCCCCGGCTGGAGGGCACGATCACCGTCGCCCCCGGTCGCCGCCTCGGGTTCGCCGAGTTCGGCATCCCCGGCGGGCGGCCCGTCGTCTGGCTCCACGGCACTCCCGGCGCCCGTCGCCAGATCCCGGAGGAGGCGCGGCGCCTCGCGCCCGAACTGGGCCTGCGGCTGATCGGCGTCGACCGGCCGGGCATCGGCTCGTCGACGCCGCACCGCTACCACGACCTGCTCGGCTTCACCGAGGACCTCGCCACCCTGGCCGACGGGCTCGGCGTGGGTGAGATGGCGCTCGTCGGACTCTCCGGCGGCGGGCCCTACGCCCTCGCCGCGGGGTACGCGCTCGACCACCGGGTGGTGGCCGTCGCCGTGCTCGGCGGGGTGGCCCCCACGACCGGTCCGGACGCGATCGGCGGCGGGCTGGTCGCCCTCGGCTCGCGGCTCGCCCCGCTGGTGTCGATCACCCAGGTGCCCACCGGGGTCGCCCTCACGACAGCGGTGCGCCTCGCCCGGCCGATCGCCTCGCCCGCGCTCGACGTCTACGCCCGCCTGTCGCCCGCCGGCGACCGGGCGCTGCTGCGGCGGCCCGAGTTCAAGGCGATGTTCCTCGACGACCTGCTCCACGGCAGCCGTCGCCAGCTATCGGCGCCGCTCGCGGACGTCCTGCTGTTCACCCGCGACTGGGGCTTCCAGCTGGCGGACGTCACCCGGCCGGTCCGCTGGTGGCACGGCGACGCCGACCACATCGTGCCGTTCCGCCACGGCGAGCACGTCGTCTCGCGGCTTCCCGACGCCGAGATGCACGTGCTGGCGGGCGAGAGCCACCTCGGCGGCCTCGGTGCCGCCGAGCACATCCTCACCGTGCTGTCGGGTCTCTGGACCGACGCCTGAGCCGACGGCGTCGCCCCGCCGCGGCGCCGACCGGTCAGGACGCCCTGCGCTTGGCGGCCTTGCGGGTCGTCTTCGCCGGCTTCTTGGCGGCCTTCGTCGGGGTGTCGTCCGCGTCGTCGTCGGCGTCATCGTCGGATGCGGCCGGGTGGCGGCGGCGGGCCTTCTTCGCCTCGGCGATGCTGGCCTCGAGCGCGGCCATGATGTCGACGACCTTCTCGTCGTCGGTGTCGTCGGCCTCGCCGGTGACGATGTCGCGAGCGCCGCCGGCGCGGGCCTCGATCAGGTCGAGCACCTTCTCCCGGTACTCGTCTACGAACGCCTCGGGCTCGAACGGCTCCGCCAGCGAGTCGATCAGCGCCTCGGCGACCTTGCGCTCCTTGGCCGAGACCTCGACGTCCGCGATCGCGTCGAGGGCCTCGAACTCCGACGGGTCGTTCACCTCGTCGGCGTAGACCATCGTCGACAGGACGAGGCGGCCGTCGAGGGGTCGCAGGGCGGCGAGGTGCTCCTTGGTGCGCATCACGAAGCGGGCGATCGCGACCTTGCCCGACGCCTCCATCGCCTCCATCAGCAGGGCGTAGGGCTTGGGGTTGGTCGGGTCGGGGACGACGTTGTACGCGGAGTCGTACATGATCGGGTCGATCTCGGCGAGGTCGACGAACTGCTCGATCTCGATGGTCTTGTTGGCCTTCGGATCGAGGGCCGACAGGTCGGAGTCGGGGAGCACGACGTAGCTGCCGTCGGCCTGCTCGTAGCCCTTGGCGATGTCGTCCCACGCCACCTCGGTGCCGTCGGCGGCCGAGACCCGCTTCTGCTTGACGCGGGCGCCCGTGCGCGTGTCGATCTGGTGGAAGCGGACCGTCTTGCGGGAGACGGCGGAGTACAGCTTCACGGGGATCGAGACCAGGCCGAACCCGATCGACCCCGACCATGCGGTGGCGGGCATGGGGTCCATTGTTCCCCCCTGAGGCGCCCGGCGCACCCCATGGCCGCCGTGGGCTACGCGACGGCCGTCACGACCCGGTCACCCGGAGCTGGGCCAGGTGGTACATCCGCCCGCCGCGGGTGGCCACCGAGAACGCCTTGGCGGCGACGCGGTGCGGACGGCCGATGCGCTCCATCACGTCGTGCTCGGCGACCAGCTCGAACCCGGGGACGAGGCCGGCCAGCTCGGCGCCGTCGCGCGCGCCGGACCGGAAGCGGGCGCCGGTGGCCTTCACGATCGGGTGCCGGTCCGACGACGCCACCTTGGGGTGGAACACGTCGGCGGCGACCTCGGATCCGGCGCGGAGACCGGCCGCGCCGGTGAGGAAGCCCCGGAGCCCGGCGTCGTCGAGGTACATCAGCACGCCCTCGGCGAGGACGATCGCGGGTCGGTCGCCGACCGGGACGTCGTCGAGCCAGCCGGGGTCGTCGACCGAGGCCTCGACCAGGGTCGACGGGTCGTCGTCGACGAGGTCGCGCCGCACGTCGAGCACCTCGGGTGCGTCGACCCCGATCCAGGTCACCGTGGCGGGCAGATCGGGGCCGAGGCGACGGTCGCGGGCGCAGAGGCCGCACCCGGCGGACACGACCACCGCGTCCGCGTGGCGGTGGGCGAAGGACCGCACGAGGTCGTCGAGCACCAGGGTGCGGTGGATCGTGCCGGCGACGTTGCCGTGGTCGGTCAGCACCCGATCGGAGTCGAAGCCGGTGCGGTCGAGCAGGTCGGCCGCGTACGGGTCGTGGAACCCGAGGTCCGGCACGACCTCGGGGGCGTGGGCCCGGGCCCAGAGGGGTGTGAGCAGCGTCTCGGCGACGGGGTCGAGCGGGGTGGCCCTAGTCATGTTAGGGAAGCCTAACAGCCCGCCGGTAGGGTGTCTCCGGTACGGCGCATCCGGTGGGAGGCGCTACAACCTTCCGGTAGCCACCGGCCGCCGATCGGGACACCACCGTGAGCAAGGTCTACATCCACGAGCTGATCGACGTGATCGGCCACAACCGCGGCCGGTACGTCCACCACATGACCGCCAACTGGTGCCCCGAGGCGCGCGTCGAGCGGAACCAGCTCTGCCTCGGCGTGTGGGCGACGCTCGGGTCGACCGGGCGCTGGCCCGAGGTGGTCAACATGTGGGAGCTCGACGGGTGGGACGGCCTGGCGGCCAACTTCGCCCATGAGACCGCCGGCGGCCGCGACCAGGACCCGACCCTCGCCGAGTGGTGGGCGACGGCGGCGTCGCTGCGGCGCGGCGGGGTCGACCGCATCGTCGTGCCGACGCCGTGGACCCGCCCGGTCGAGGAGCTGTGCGCGGCGGGGGTCCGGGGCGAGGTGTACGCCCACGAGCTGTTCACCGTGGCCCCGGGCACGTCCGGCGATCTGCTCGACGCGGTGGGTGAGGTCGCGCGCCCGCTCGTCGCCGCACTCGGCGTCGAGGTCGTCGGCGCCTACGAGGTGGCGATGGCCGACCGGTCCGAGGCGATCGTGATCTGGGCGCTGCCCGACTGGGCCACGTGGGTCGCCTACGAGCGGTCCTGGGAGCCCGGCGGTGCCCTCCAGCCGTGGGCCGACGCCCTGCCCGGGCTGGGCGCCCGGTGGCGACGCTTCCTGATGGTCGACTCCCCGCTCTCGCCGCTGCGCATCGGACGCCAGCCGGAGGTCGCCGACCGACGGCCGCTCGACGAGATCGGATGACCGGGCGATGAGCGAGGTCGTCGACGGCTCGCGGGTCGACCTGCGCTGCTCGTTGCGGACCCGCGCGGGTGGCGTCGTGCCGGTGTCGACCGCCGCGCCCGCCGTCACCCAGGTGCTCGTCGAGACGCCCCTGCCCTGGCCGTCGGACCTGGCGGGCACCGACCTCCACCGGGCGGTCGCCGACGCCGCCGGTCCCGGTGCACGGGTGCACGGCGTCGTGCCCCGCCCCGACCGCCCGGCCGGCGAGGTGGCGGTGGTGGTCCACGCCGCTCCGCCCGGTCCCTTCAC
>JAAYBP010000191.1 GCA_012730075.1 Acidimicrobiales bacterium
CCGCGTGGGCGGGTAACGGTTTTCCTCCGACCCCACCTGTTACCACCGTAGGGTGGGCGTCCGCCGGAACGACCGAGAGGGAGCGGACCACCGATGGGGCGACGAGCGATGGCGGCGTTCCTGGTGACCGTCCTGGCCGCCGCGGGAGGTGCCTGCGGCAACGACAACGCCGACGCCTTCGACGACATCACCGACGCCCGCGCCGCCACCGACGTCGAGGGTCGGGTGCTGATCACCGGATCGTCGACCGTCGAACCGGTGTCGACGCTGGTCGGGGAGGCGTTCCGGGCCCAGAACGACCGCGTGGCCATCTCGGTCGAGGGTCCCGGCACCGGTGACGGCATGGCGCGCTTCTGCGACGGGGGAGCCGAGATCACCGGTGCGTCACGGCCGATCTCCGCGCCGGAGATCGAGGCGTGCGCGGCGTCGGGCATCGACTTCGTCGAGCTGGCGATCGGCCTCGACGGCGTCGCCGTCGTGGTGGCGCCGGGGAACCCGGTCGAGTGCCTCACCAAGGCCGACCTGTACGCGCTCGTCGGGCCCGAGTCGCTCGGCGTCGACCGGTGGCGCGACGCCGAACCGTTGGCGCGCGAGCTGGGCTCGACCACCGAGCTGCCCGACGAGAACCTCGTCCTCACCGGCCCCGGGGAGGAGTCCGGCACCTACGACAGCTTCGTCGAGCAGGTGCTCGACCCGATCGCCGAGCAGCGGGTCGAGGCAGGAGCGCTCGACGCCGACGCGGTGGGGGCCGCCCGTGCGGATTACGCGGCGAGCGCCAACGACAACACGATCGTCGACGCGGTCGGCGCCGACCCCGGCGGTCTCGGTTGGGTCGGCTTCTCGTACGCGGCGGGCGCGGAGGGCGTCCGCACGGTGGCGGTCGCCGAGACGCCCGACGACGCCTGCGTCGAGCCCACGGTCGACTCGATCCGGGACGGCAGCTACCCCATCGCGCGGACGCTGTACCTCTACGTCGCCGCCGAGGCCGCGGCCCGACCCGAGGTCGCCGCCGTCGTCGACTTCTACCTCGCCGGCCTCGACGACTTCCTCCGCGAGACCGAGTACGTCGCGCTCGCCGACCCCACCACGACCGTCGACCGCTGGGACGACCGCACCACCGGCCCCGCCTGACGCGCGCTGACGCGCGAGGCGGTTCCGAACCGGCGCGCGATCTCCGCCGCCCAGGGCGGGAATCGCGCGCCACTACGAGGGATCGGGGACTCCGAGCGCGCGGGGCGAACGTTCGGTGGGCGTTTACCGGAGGGTCACCTGGACCCGCCCGGCGCGCAACCTGACCTCCGTACCGTCGCCGGCGGGTCCGATCGGGCCCGACCCGCCACCACAGGAGACCAGACCGAATGAGCATCCGATTCCGCCGGATGGGCGCCGCGACCCTCGCCGCCGCCCTCCTCTTCACGGCGGCCGCGTGCGGCAACGACAACACCGACGAGGCGGTGGACACCGAGGCCGAGGCCGACACCGACGTGAGCGGCTCGGTCGTCATCTCCGGCTCCTCGACCGTGGAACCGATCTCGACCGCCGTCGCCGAGGCGTTCCGCGCCCAGAACGACCAGGTGCAGATCTCGGTCGAGGGCCCCGGCACCGGCGACGGCTTCGAGAAGTTCTGCGCCGGCGACACCGACATCTCCGACGCCTCCCGCCCGATCAAGGACGAGGAGGCCGAGGCGTGCGCCGACGCCGGCATCGAGTTCATCGAGCTCGAGATCGGCATCGACGGCATCGCGGTCATCGCGTCGGCGGACAACGAGCTTGAGTGCCTGAGCTTCGCCGACCTCTACGCCCTGATCGGCCCCGAGGCCGAGGGCGTCGACACCTGGTCCGGCGCGACCGAGGTCGCCTCGGCGCTGGGCTCGACCACCGAGCTGCCCGACGAGAACCTCGTCATCACCGCCCCGGGTGAGGAGTCCGGCACCTACGACAGCTTCATCGAGCTGGTGATCGAGAGCGTCTCGGAGGCCCGCGTCGAGTCCGGCGACATCACCGAGGACCAGGCCGCCACGACCCGCACCGACTACTCGTCGAGCGCCAACGACAACACCATCATCGAGGGCGTGGCCGCCGAGCCGGGCGGCCTGGGCTGGGTCGGCTTCGCGTTCGCCGACCAGGCCGACGGCGTCCGCAAGATGCCGATCTCCGAGGAGCCGGGCGGCGAGTGCATCGAGCCCACCGCCGAGACGATCCAGGATGGCAGCTACCCGATCTCGCGGAGCCTGTTCATCTACGTCAACGCCGACAAGGCCGAGGAGAACGAGGCGCTCGCCGCCTACGTCGACTTCTACCTCGACGGTCTCGCCGGCTTCGTCGAGGGCGCCGACTACGTCGCGCTCGACGACGACGCCGACGTCCTCGCCCGCTGGGAGGACCGCACCGTCGGCACCGCCGCCGGCTGACCCGAACCCTCCCGCCCCGAGAACCACACGAGGTGCCTGGAGGCCGAGCCGACAGGCGAGGCCGACCCAGCAAGCACGGCACCGCAAGTTCCGAGCGCAGCGGAATCCGTCGAGCGACGACGCTCGCTTTCCGCTGACGCTCCTGGCACCTCGTGTGGTTCGGGGTGCGGGAGGGCCGGTGTTGGCCGGTCGTTCACCCGGAGTTCACCCGACGCCGACGTACCGTCCACCTTCGCTTCGTACCGTCACGGTCGGTTCCGCCGCCCGTCGACGATCCCCCGTCCCGTCCGACCCAGGAACACACCGCCCGTGACCGCCGCTTCCCCGGACATCCCCGATCCCGTCACGTTGGAGGCGCTCGGCCGCCGCGACGGTCGCACCGCGGTCGATGCCCTCGTCCGCCGCCTGCTCGGCGGCGCCGGCCTGGTGGCCGTGGTCGTCAGCCTGCTGATCATCGCCGTGCTGCTCCGCGACGGGCTCTCGTTCCTCGGCCAGACCAGCGTCGAGGAACTGGGCGCCGACGTGTGGCGGCCCCGCAGCGAGCGCTACGGCGTGCTCGCCCCCTTCATCGGGACGCTGTGGGTGACCCTGGTGGCGATCCTGCTCGCCGGACCGGTCGGCCTCGGCGCCGCCGTGTACCTGTCCGAGTACGCCAGTCCCGGCATCCGGCGCACGCTCAAGCCGATCATCGAGGTGCTCGCCAGCATCCCGTCGGTCGTCGTCGGCGTGTTCGCCTTCCGCTTCATCGCCCCGGAGATCACCCAGCGCCTCTTCTCCGGGAGCCCGACGCTGAACCTCCTCGTGGCCGGGCTCGGCGTCGGCCTGCTCTGCATCCCGCTGATGACCTCGGTGTCGGAGGACGCCCTGCGGGCGGTGCCCGACTCGCTGCGGGAGGCCTCCTACGGGATCGGCGCCCGCAAGATCACGACCGTCACCCGGATCGTGGTGCCCGCCGCCGTGTCCGGCCTGGTCGCCGGCGTGATCCTCACCGTGTCCCGCGCCGTCGGCGAGACGATGGTCGTCTTCCTCGCCGGTGGGCAGACGCCGACGATCCCGGGGTCGCCGCTGGAACCGGGACTGACGATCACGTCCGCGATGACCGGCGTTCTCTCGGGCAGCGAGCAGCAGGCGGGCGGCAAGGCCTACGAGTCGGTGTTCTTCCTCGGGTTGCTGCTGTTCCTCATGACCCTCGCCCTCAACATGGTCGCCAACCGCTTCGTGCGCCGCGTGCGCCAGACCTACTGAGGCCCGCCCCGTGTCCGTCGTCCCCTCCGAGATCACCCGCGACGTGGTCGCCGCCCGGCTGCGCGGCGAGAAGGCCGACGTCGCCGGCGCCGCCTTCCGGTTCCTGCTGTTCGCCTGCCTCGGGCTGGTGCTCGCCACGCTGATCGCCCTGCTGTGGAACGTGACCAGCGTCGGCGTCCCGTACCTGCTCGACCGGGGCGTCGTCGACTTCCTGACCCGCTTCGGGTCGAGCCGGGCCCGGGTCGCGGGCGTCTACCAGGGCCTCGTCGGCACGATCACCCACGCCGTCATCGTGGCGCTGGTGTCGTTCCCGCTGGGCGTGGCCACCGCCCTCTACCTGGAGGAGTACGCCACCGACAACTGGTTCACCCGGCTGGTCACCGTCGTGATCCGGAACCTGGCCGGTGTGCCCGCCATCGTCTACGGCCTGCTCGGCGCGGCGATCTTCGCCCGGGGTGGCCTCGACTGGCTGACCGGTGGCGAGAGCACCCTCTCGGCCGGATTGACCCTGTCCGTGCTCGTCATGCCGATCGTGGTCATCACGTCCGCCGAGGCCCTCCGCGCCGTGCCCGCGTCGCTCCGCGAGGGCGGCTTCGGCGCCGGCGCCACCCGCTGGGAGGTCGTCCGCACGCTCGTCCTGCCCAACGCCTTCCCCGGGATCCTGACCGGCACGATCCTGGCCCTCGCCCGGGCGCTCGGCGAGGCGGCGCCGCTCCTCCTGCTCGGCGTCAAGGCGTCGACCAGCGGCGGCGACTTCGGCGATCTGCGCGGCGACTTCACGTCGCTGCCGTACCTGATCGCCGACTGGTCGAAGAAGCCCTCCGCCCAGGGTTGGCCCGACAACACGCAGGCGGCGATCGTGGTCACGCTCGTCGTCATCCTCGGCATCAACGCCGTGGGAATCGTCCTCCGCAACCGCTACGAGAAGAAGACGAGGTGACCCGAGTGCCCTCCGCTCCAGCCGACCCCGGGACCGCCACCATGTCCGAGCCCTCCGCTCCCGTCCCCGCGCCCGACGCGGCGGCCACCCGGACCGCACCCGAGGCCCCGGCGGTGTTCTCCGTCCAGGACCTGTCGGTCTACTACGGCGACTTCCGGGCCGTGCGGGACGTGAACCTCGACGTCCGCCAGCACGAGGTCACCGCGTTCATCGGCCCGTCGGGCTGCGGGAAGACGACCGTGCTGCGGTGCTTCAACCGCATGAACGACCTGATCGAGATCGCCCGGGTCGAGGGCCGCCTCGAGTACCACGGCGTCGACCTCTACGACCACCGGGTCAACCCGGTCGAGGTGCGGCGGCGGGTCGGGATGGTGTTCCAGAAGCCGAACCCGTTCCCGAAGTCGATCTACGACAACGTCGCCTACGGCCCGCGCATCGCCGGGATGGCCAAGCGGGGCGGCGACCTCGACGAGATCGTCGAGCGGAGCCTCCGCCAGGCGGCCCTCTGGGACGAGGTCAAGGACCGCCTCAAGGCGTCGGGCCTGGGCCTGTCCGGCGGTCAGCAGCAGCGCCTGTGCATCGCCCGCGCCCTCGCCACCAGCCCCGAGGTGATCCTGATGGACGAGCCCTGCTCCGCCCTCGACCCCATCGCGACCGGGCGCATCGAGGACCTGATGGAGGAGATCAAGCAGCAGTACACGATCCTGATCGTGACCCACAACATGCAGCAGGCGGCCCGGGTGAGCGACCGTTGCGCCTTCTTCACCACCGAGGTGAACGAGACCAGCGACACCCGCACCGGCGTGCTCGTGGAGTACGACGCGACCGAGGTCATGTTCTCCAACCCGTCCGACGTGCGGACCGAGAACTACGTGACCGGCCGCTTCGGGTGACGATGGGTCCCGAGCCCGAGGGGCCGGTGCGCCAGGCCTTCACCTCCGAGCTCGACCAGCTCCGCCTCCAGGTGGAGGTCATGGGCGTCCGCGTCGACGAGAACCTCGAGCGCATGCGCGAGGTGCTGAGCACGGGTGACGAGGCCCTCGCCCGCACCGCGGTGGCCGCCGACGACGTCATCGACGCCATGAACGTGTCGCTCACCGAGCGCTGCCACGACCTGCTGCTCCGCGAGGCCCCGGTCGCGGGCGACCTCCGGTTCGTGCTCTCGGTGCTGCGGGTCCTCGCCGAGCTGGAACGCATCGGCGACCTCGCCCTGCGGGTGGTCAAGCTCGTGCCGGACTGGGCGTTGATGCGCGACCAGCCGGCGACGTTCGACATCCTGCTGTCGATGGCCGACACGGCGGTCGAACAGGTCCGCGCCGCCCTGCGCGCCTGGTCGACGCGGGACCTGTCGATCGCCGCCGCGGTGGCCGACGAGCGGCCGATGGAGATCTACGCCGAGCGCTTCAGCCGCGACCTGCTCGGGATCGACGGACCGGAGGCGGTCACCGCCGCGGTGCGTACGCTGGTGGCCGGCCGGTCGCTGGACCGCATCGCCGACCACGCCGCCGTGATCGGTGCGCGCGTCCGGTACATGCTCACCGGCGACTCCGTCCACCTGACCTCCGAGATCCGCTGATGACCGACATCGAGCCCACCGCCGGGCCCGAGCCCGTGCCCGGCCCGGCCCGACGTACCTTCCACCAGCAGCTCGACGGCATACGCGACGAGATCGTCCACATGGCCGCGCTGGTCACCGAGGGCATCCCCCGGGCGACCCAGGCGCTGCTCGAGAACGATCTCGCCGAGGCCAAGCGCATCATCGAGGACGACGATCCGCTCGACGCCCTCGCCCTCGAGACCGAGGAGCAGTGCTACGGCGTCTTCGCCCTCCAGCAGCCGATGGCCGGCGACCTGCGCAGCCTCATCACCGCGGTGCGGATGGTGTCGGAGATCGAGCGCAGCGGCGACCTCGTCGTCAACATCGCCAAGGGCGCGCGGCGCATCTACGGCACCGAGTACACACCGCGCCTGCGGGGCCTGCTCGGGCGCATGGGCGAGGAGGCGGCCCGCCTGTTCCGGCTGGCCGCCGAGTCCTACGCCGACGGCGACGCCGCCATGGCCGCCGCCCTCGACGACCTCGACGACCGGCTCGACGACCTCCACCAGGACTACATCCAGGAGATCTTCGAGGCGAGCCGCGACGGACACCTCGAGGTGCAGGCCGCGGTGCAGCTCGCCCTGATCGGCCGGTACTACGAGCGCATCGGCGACCACGCGGTGAACATCGGCGAGCGGGTGCGGTACATGGTCACCGGCTGGCTGCCCGAGCAGACCGGGGCCGCCCGTGAGCTGGTGCGCCGGGCCCGCGAGGCCGCCGGCGACGACCGGCCGGGAGGGCACGGATCGGTCGGCCACGCGTCAGCCGACCTCGCGCCGGTCGACGGCGACGGCGACGACGGCTGATGCGGGTCCTGGTCACCAACGACGACGGCATCGACGCCCCGGGCCTCCGCGCCCTCGCGCTGGCCCTCGACGCCGATGGCCACGAGGTGCTGGTGGTCGCCCCCGACCGCAACCACAGCGGCTACGGCGCCGCGCTCGGCGACGTGGGCGCGGGGGGCGACGGGTCGCGGCTGCGCACCGAGCTCCGGAAGATCCCCGGCGCCGAGCACCTGCCGAGCTACGCGCTCGAGGGTCCGCCCGCGCTGTGCGTGATGGCCGCGCTCCTCGGGGGCTTCGGCGACCCGCCCGAGCTGGTCGCGTCGGGCGTCAACCCCGGCAACAACACGGGCCGCGCGGTGCTCCACTCCGGCACCGTCGGCGCCGCCCTGACCGCCGCCAACTTCGGGATCTCCGGCCTCGCGATCAGCGTGGCGTGGGACCGCTGGCCCGACCCTCCGCACTACGACGCGGCGGCCGCCGTGGCGGCGGCGGGGGTCGAGTGGCTGCGCACCGCGCCCCGGCGCACCGTGTTGAACGTCAACGCCCCGGATCGGCCGCTCGACGAGCTCGGCGGCACCTGCTGGGCCCGCCTCGCGCCGTTCGGCACCGTCCGGGCCACGCTGTCGCCGGCGGGTGACTCCGAGCTCGAGCTCGGTCTGGTCCCGACCGGCGACGAGCTGCCCCCCGACACCGACTCGGCCCTCGTGCAGGCGGGGATGGTCGCCGTCACCTGCCTGACCGGGGTGACCGCCACCGACGAGGTCCCGGTCGCCCGGGCCATCGACGCCCACCTGGCGGCGCGGGCCGGGGCGGTGGGCGCGGGCGGGAGCTGACGTGACGGCGGCGACCTCGGAGTCGTCACCGATCGACGGGCGGCCGCGACGCCCGCTCCACGCCGTAGCCGGGATCGCGGCGCGGCGCGAGCGCGACGCGGCGGGGTCGGCAACGTGATCGTCGTCGCCTGGGCCGTGGCGGCGGTCGCGGTCGTGGTGGCCTCGGTGGCCGTGGTGCGGGCTCGTCGCCTGGAGCGGGTCGCCGCGGCCGTCCCGGACCTCGAGCGTCGCCTCGATCGCACCCGGACACGGGTCGAGGAGTCGGAGACCCTCGGCAGCCGGCTCCGCGAGGCGATCGACGGGGCGCCCCAGGGTGTCGTGCTCGTCGACGCCGACGGTGCCGTGCTCCTCCAGAACCGGGCCGCCTCGGAGATCGCCGGGTCGCGGCACGGCGAGGCGATCGTGCGCGATGCCGTCGACGGGGTGCTGGCCGAGGTCCGGGCCGGCGGCACCGGTCACCGCGTCGTCGACCTCCACGGCCCGCCCCCCCGGGTGGTCGAGGTCCAGGCCCGCCTGGTGGGCGACGGCGCGATGGCGGTGATCGAGGACGTCACCGAGGCGCGCCGCCTCGACGCCGTCCGCCGCGACCTGATCGCCAACCTCGGCCACGAGCTCAAGACGCCGCTGGGCGCCATCGGGTTGCTCGCCGAGACCCTCCTCGGCGAGACCGACCCCCAGGTCGGCGGGCGGCTCGCCGAGCGGCTGGTGGCCGAGTCGTTCCGGGTCAGCCGCACCGTCGACGATCTGCTGGAGCTGAGTCGCATCGAGGCCGGTGGCGAGGTCCCCCACGAGCCGGTGCCGGTGCGGATGATCGTCACCGGGGCGGTCGACCGCATCCGCCCCGCCGCCGACCTGCGTGACATCACGATCCACGCCGACGGCGTCCCGGAGCGGGTCACGACGCTCGGCGAACGCCGCCAGCTCGTGTCGGCGGTCGCGAACCTGCTCGACAACGCGGTCAAGTACTCCCCGCCGGGGTCCGAGGTGTCGCTGCGGGCCACGTCGGACGGCAGCCGGGTAACGATCGAGGTGGAGGACCACGGCCTCGGCATCCCCGCCCGCGCCGTCGAGCGGATCTTCGAACGCTTCTACCGGGTCGACCGCGCCCGCAGCCGCGACACCGGTGGCACCGGTCTCGGCCTGTCGATCGTCCGCCACATCGCCGCCAACCACGGGGGCGACGTCACCGTCCGCTCCGAGGAGGGGGTGGGCTCCACGTTCGTGCTGGACCTACCCGCCGGCCCCGGCCCGGTCGCCGTCCCCGACGAGCGCCGAACCGCATGATCCCGCCCGTCGTCCCCCCGCATCCCGCGGCCGCCCCGGCCGCGCCCCGCCTCCGGAGGCAGCCTTGAGCCCCACCACCACCGTGCTCGTAGTCGAGGACGAGGACAGCTTCATCGACGCCCTCAGCGTCGGCCTCGCACGCGAGGGCTTCCGCGTGCAGGTCGCACGCGACGGCGCCCAGGCCCTCGACGTGTTCGACGCCGTCCGGCCCGACCTCGTGCTGCTCGACGTGATGCTGCCGAAGGTGTCGGGCCTCGACGTGTGCCGCGAGCTGCGCTCGCGGTCGAAGGTGCCGATCATCATGGTCACCGCCAAGGGGGCCGAGATCGACACCGTCGTCGGACTGGAGGTCGGCGCCGACGACTACGTCACCAAGCCGTACCGGCTGCGGGAGCTGGTCGCCCGGATGCGCGCCGTGCTGCGCCGGGCGGCCGGAGAGCCCGACGTCCCGGTCGCGTCCGGCGAGGCGCTCGTCGTCGGCGACGTCGCCCTCGACCCCGAACGCCACGAGGTCACGATCCGGGGCGAGGCGGTCAACCTGCCCCTGAAGGAGTTCGAGCTGCTGGCCCTGCTGCTGGAGCACGCGGGCCGGGTCCTCACCCGCGACGCGCTGATCGACCGCATCTGGGGTCACGACTACGTCGGGGACACCAAGACCCTCGACGTCCACATCAAGCGCCTGCGGGCCAAGGTCGAGGTCGACCCCGCCCATCCACAGCACATCACGACGATCCGCGGCCTCGGCTACAAGTACGCGGTCTGACCGGCGGCGATCAGCCGGGGGCGGGGGCGAGGATCTCGGCCGTCAGGGTGTCGAGGGCGCGGTGCCCGGAGAGGGCCATCGTGAGGTCGAGCTCGGCGAGCAGAGACCGCACCACCTCGACGACCCCGTCCTCGCCGCCGAGGGCCAGGCCGTGGACGTAGGGCCGGCCGAGCAGCACCGCCGCCGCGCCGAGCGCGACCGCCTTGATCACGTCGGAGCCGGTGCGCACCCCGGAGTCCATCAGCACCGGCACCGCGCCGGCGACCGCCTCGACCACCCCGGGCAGGGCGTCGACGGCGGCGATCGCCCCGTCGACCTGGCGGCCGCCGTGGTTGCTGACGACGACGCCGTCCATGCCCACGTCGACGGCGCGGCGGGCGTCGTCGGGGTGCAGCACGCCCTTGAGCAGGATCGGCAGGCCCGTGTGCTCGCGCAGGAACGCGAGGTCGTCCCACGTGAGCGCCGGGTTGGAGAACTGCCCGACCCACGTGAGGATGGCGCCCTGCGGGTCGTCCTCGGGCGACGCACCGAGCAGGTCGCGGAAGGCGGGGTCGGAGAAGTAGTTGGCGACGCCCTTGCCCTCGAGGAACGGCAGGTACGCGGTCTGGAGGTCGCGGGGCCGCCAGGCGAGGATCGTGGTGTCGAGCGTGACGAGGATCGCCCGGTAGCCCGCCCGCTCGGCCCGCGACACGAACGACGCCGCGATGTCGCGGGACTTCGGCCAGTAGAGCTGGAACAGGCCGGGCGCGTCGCCGAGGTCGGCCGCCACGTCCTCCATCGTGTTCGACGCCGCGCTCGACAGGACCATCGCCGTCCCGGTGGCGGCGCACGCCCGGGCGACCGCCCGCTCGGCCTCGGGGTGCACGATCTCCAGCACGCCGATCGGGGCCAGGGCCACCGGGGCGGTGAGCGGGATGCCGAGCACCTCGGTCGACGGGTCCCGCTCGGAGACGTCGCGCAGGAAGCGGGGGACGATGCGCCACCGGTCGAACGCGGCGACGTTGTTCGCCGCGGTCAGCTCGGCCCCGGCCGATCCGCCCACGTAGCCGTGCGCGCCGGGGGTCATCGCCGCGTGGGCGGCATCCTCGCGTTCGCGCCAGTCGACGGGCAGGGCGACGTGGTCGCCGCTCAGGCCCCGCAGGTAGATCTCGTTCTGGTACTCGCCGAAGGGCACGGGTCCTCCTCGCCGTCGGGTCGGCTCCGCTCTGGCTACCACGTCCGGCCGGCGGCGGCCGACGGGGACGGGGACCGGCGGGACGGGCCGTAACATCGCCGCGGTGGACGCGACCCGCGGCGGGGCCCCCGCTCCGCCGTCGCCCCGACGAGGTAGACCCCGGTCGGACCTCACGCCGTTCCAGCTCCTCGCGCGCACCCACTCGGGATCCGCGGTGGGCGACGCGGTCGTCGCCGCCGCCCTGGCCGGAACGATCTTCTTCGAGGGCGCCACGTCCGACGCCCGGGGCCGCGTCTTCCTCTACCTGTTGCTGACGATGGCGCCCTTCGCCCTGGTCGCGCCGCTCATCGGGCCGACGCTCGATCGGGTGCAGGGAGGCCGGCGCTGGGTGGTGATCGGCTCGGCCGTGGTGCGGGCCCTGCTGTGCCTGGTGATGATCGGTCGCACCGACAGCCTGGTGCTGTACCCGGCGGCGTTCGCGGTGCTGGTCCTCCAGAAGGGGTACGGCGTCGCGCGCAGCTCGCTCGTGCCCGCGGTCGTCGAGAGCGACGAGGAGCTGGTCGAGGCGAACTCGAAGCTCCAGCTCATCAGCGGCATCTCCAGCTTCGTCGGGGCCGCCCCGGCGGGCCTGCTGTTCGCGGTGTCCGACAGCCCGTCGCTGCCGCTCGCGCTGGCGGTGTGCGTGTTCGCGGCCACCGCGGGCCTGGCGCTGCGAATCCCGTCGGTCGCGGTGGCCCCGGTCGAGGAGACACCGGCCGAACGGGCCGAGATGCGCAGTCCCGGCGTGCTGCTCGCCGCGGGCGGCATGGGCCTGCTCCGCGGCATCGTCGGCTACCTCGTCGTCCACTTCGCGTTCCACTTCCGCGAGCTCGACCAGCTCTTCGAGTTCGGTCTGGTCGCCGCGGTGAGCGTGATCGGCAGCCTGGCGGGGTCGGTCGTCGCCCCCCGGCTGCGCCAGGTGCTGCCCGAGGAGCGGATGCTGATCTCGTGCCTCGTGCTCACCGTCGGCGCGGGGGTGCTCGCCCTGTTCAGCGGGGGGACCGCGGGCGCCGCGCTGCTCGGCGCGTCGGTCGGCATCGCCAACACGGCGGGCAAGCTCGCCTTCGACTCGATCGTCCAGCGCGACGCCCCCGACGCCAACCGCGGGCGCCTCTTCGCCCGGTTCGAGACCCGGTTCCAGCTCATCTGGGTGGTCGGGTCCATGTTCGGCCTCGTGTCGCTCGCCGAGCTGCGCCTGTCCTTCCTCGCGGTGACCCTGGTCGCCTCGTTCGCCGCCTTCTCCTACGTGATCGGCCTCACCGCCTGGAACCACCGCACCGGGGTGTCGTCGAGTCGCTTCGGCCGTCAGGCGGTGCTCATCGACGAGGCGATGAGCGAGGGCCGCGACCGCACGGTCTCGATGGTCCGCGAGTCGGGCCGGAAGGTGGTCGGGCGGGTGCGGCGCGGCCGCGACGGGCGGTCGACGTCCGCCGAGCCGCCGGATCGCAAGCGCGCCGGCCCCGGCATCGGCACCGCCGTCACACCGATCGCCGGAACGCCCGCGGTGCCCGATCCGTACCGGGTGCCCGAGCCGACGCCGGCCGAGCACGCGGCTCCGGCGGGGGGCGATCCGACCGTGTTCGACCCGGCCCCGCCGCCTCCGTCGCGGGCGGGTGCGCCTCCTCCTCCTCCTCCACCACCACCACCCCCTCCGGCCGCGGAGACCTCGTGGGACCCCGACGACCCCACCGAGCAGTTGCCGCGGTGAGGGAGTCCGTCGGGCGGTCAGGACTGGTCGGTGGTGGGGGGCTCGGCGTCGAGGTCGATGCGGGCGAGCCACAGGCCGGGGGCGCCCAGCTCCGCCGGCGTCGGCAGGTGGGCGGGGTCCGACCACAGGCGGGCCAGCCCCTCCTCGCCGGCGCGTTCGACGATGCCCGCCACGAACGCGGCGCCCTGCTCGACCCGCTCCCGGGTGAGGTCCATGCCGAACAGCCGCTCGACGAAGCGGTCGGCCGAGCCGGCCTGGACCCGTCGGCGGCGAACCGCCTCGGTGACCTGCGCGTAGCTGCCGACGAGGCCCTCGCCGACGAGGTCCATCACGTGGTCGACCCATCCGACGATGGCGGCGACGAGCGCGTCGAGACGGGGGCGGATCTCGTCCTGGGCGGGCGAACTGGTCGCGCCCATCAGCACCTCGGGGTCGGTGAAGATCCGCTGCACCGCCTCCAGGCCCGACGGATCGGTGGGGTCGACCTCGCCCATCGCCCGCTCGATGCCGTTCGGGTCGGGTCGGAAGGCGGCGACGAAGCGCTCGATCAGCGACGTCAGCTCGGCGCGCACGTGCGGGGTGTCGATCACGGCGTGGTGGGCGACCTCGTGGAGGCACACCCACAGGCGGACGTCGTCGACGCCGAGGCTCCAGTCGGCGGCGAAGGCGTCGATCGTCGGTAGCACGACCATCACCTCGTTCGACGGGGGGCGCGGCACCGGCAGGTCGTACTGGCCGAACGACCGGGTGGCGAGGTGCCCGACCATCGACCCGGCCGACATGCCCAATGTCATCGGCTGGAGCAGTGACATGAGCTGACCCATCCAGGCGGCGGCCGGATCGTCGTCGGGGAGGTCGAGGTCGGCCCCGGCGGGATGACCGGAGCCCGCGGCGTCGACGCCGCCGGCGGCCGAGCCGAGCGACGCCGCCAGACGCTCGTACAGGGGCCGGTAGTCGTCGAGCGTGCGGGCGACCCACTGGCTGCGGGTGACCGGCACGATGGTGATGCCGGGACCGCCGTGGGCGGGGTCGAGGCCCCCGGCGTTGGCGACCTGGAGCTCGGCGACCCGGGCGAGCTGCTCGAGCTGGATGCGCCCGACGGGGTCGACGTTCGCCTCGGTCTCGCCCTCGGTGGCCAGCGTGTAGGCGATCTGGCGGGCGGCGTCCCACGCGATCGGGCCCTGGCGGCCGATCATCTTCGCCAGGTCGCCGAGGAACGGCACCCCGCCGAAGGGGTCGGGGCCGCTCATGGCGACCGGCGGCCGGGTCGATGTGGCGGTCGGGGGCGCACGACGGCATCGTATGCCGGTGGCGACCGATCCCCTCCGCGGCCCCCGACCCGACGACGAGCCCCGCGCGGCCGGGCCTCCGGTGGTGGTGACCGGCGCCGACACCGCGCTGGGCCGCGAGGTCGTGGCCCGCCTGCGCGAGGCCGGTCCCGTCGTCGCCCTCGGCGCGGGAGGCGGCGCGGGCGGCCGGTCGGTCGACCTCGCGACCGCGGACCTCAAGCCGCTGTTCGAGGGGGCGGAGGTGGTCGTCCACGTCGGCACGCCGTCCGGCGCGGCGCTCGACGAGGCCTCCGCCGCCGCGTCCGCCGACGTGGCGATCGCCCAGCGGGTGCTCGACGCGGCCGGCGACGTCGACGCCGCCCACGTCGTCGTCCTGTCGTCGGCCACCGTGTACGGCGCGTGGGCCAACAACGCGATGCCGCTCACCGAGGACGCGACCCTGCGCCCGGTGCCGGAGCTGGCGCTGGCGGTCCAGCGGGCGGAGATCGAGCGACGGGTCGCCGAGTGGCGTCAAGCCCATCCGGGGAAGACGGCGACCGTGCTGCGGCCGGTGCCGGTCGTCGGCGGTGACGCCGCATCCGACGGGCTCGCCCGCGCTCTCCACGCCGCCCGGCGGGTCGCCGACATCGAGGGCGACCCCCCGGCCCAGTTCCTCCACGTCGACGACCTCGCCGCCGCGATCGCGCTGGCGGCCGTCGTCCGCATCGACGGGGCCCGCAACGTCGCCCCCGACGGCTGGCTGCGCGGCGCCGAGTACACCGCGCTCGACGCCGGGACGCCGAAGGTCCGGCTACCCGCCAAGATCGGCGACCGCATCAGCCGGCTGCGCTGGAAGCTCGGCCTGGCTCCGACCCCGCCCGGGTTGGTCGCCTACGCCCGACACCCCTGGGTCGTCGCCAACGACCGCCTGCGCGCCGACGGCTGGGAGCCGGAGCACAGCAACGAGGAGGCGTTCGTGCTCGGCACCCCCGCCACCGCGCTGGCGACGCTCAGCCCCCGCCGCCGCCAGGAGATAGCCCTCGGGGTCACCGGCGCAGTCGGCGCCGCCGCGCTGGGCGGCGCCGCGTGGGCCGTCGTCCGGCACCTGCGCCGTCGTCCCTGAGCGGCACCATCGGCGCGGCGGGGGTCAGCGGGGGGCGGCGGCGAGCGTGACGACGAGCGGGTGGCGCTCGCCGTCGCGCCGGATCTCGACGGTCGCCTCGTCGCCGGGGCGGGTGAGCGTGAGGGCGGAGCGCAGGTCCCCGAACGAGCGGATCGCCTCGCCGTCGATCGTCACGACGACGTCGCCGACGCGCAGGTCGACGGCGGCGGCCGGGGACCCCGGCGACACCTCGAGCACGAGCACGCCGCCCTCGCCGTCCTGCGGCGTCGCCCCGACGGTCGCCGGGTCGCCGTCGGGCTGGTCGGCGGAGGGGAGGGTGGCGCCCCACACGCCGAGCCAGCCGCGGTCGACGTAGCCGAGGCGGCGGAGGTCGTCGGCGACGCGCACGGCCACCGTCGCCGGGACGGCCCATCCGCTGGAGGGGTCGTCGGGGACGGCGAGGCTGATGCCCTGCCAGCCGCCGGCCGCGTCGACGAGCGCGCCGCCGTCGGCCCAGCGCGGCACCGGCGAGCTGGTCGTGATCAGCCCGAGGAGCCGGCCCTGGGCCTCGTCGAGGTGTCCGACCGCCGCGCTGACGTGGGCCCGGCTGATGCTCGGATCGGGCGCCCCGGCCCACGACGCGACGGTGTAGGCGACCTCGCCGGGCCGGGCCGGCGAGGCGGCGACGGTGGCCGACGACAGGCCGGCGTCGTCGACGCTGAGGGCGGCGAGGCCGGTGAGGTCGTCGGCCCCCGACACCGTGGCCGCCTCGCGGCGCCCCGAAGCCCAGGTGACGGTGACCTCGTCGACCCCGTCGACCAGGAGCGCGCTGGTGACGACGAGCCCGTCGGGACGCACGACCACGCCGGACCCGCGGCGCACGCGGCCGTCGTGCTCGACCGAGACGCGCACGACCGCGTGGCCGACCGCGTCGACGACGGTGGCGGCGGTGCTGGTCGGCACGGTCGAGGTGACCGGCAGGAGCCGCGTCTCGTCGCGGTCGCCCGCCGACGGCGCCACGAGGGTGGCGGCGGCCGCGCCGGTGAGGCCGACGATCACGGCGAGGAGGACGATCGTCGGGCGGTGCGACCGCGGTGTCCGCGGTGTCGACGCCCCGTCCGGGTCGGTCGCCCCGGACGACGCCGGCCGTCCGGACGCCGCCAGCTCGGAAGGGTGGCGCCACAGGCGGTCGTCGGGCGAGGGGAGGCCGCCGTCGGGCGGATCGTCGTGGTCCATCGGCACGAGGGTCGCTCGGCGTCGGCCCCGGAGCGGAGGTGCCCGGGCGACGGCGCGTCGCGGCGCCGCAGGTTACCGACGACCCGCGCCGCGTTGGCCGCGCCCCCGCCGCGGTAACGGTTTTCCTCCGACCCCACCTGTTACCGCGGCACTGTACGGTTGGCGGGTGCCCGACGGCGACGACTGGGTCGGCCTCACCGACGAGCCGCTCGACGCGGCCGCCGCCGGCCGCTGGGCGTCCACTCCCGACAGCGGCGCGGTCGTCACCTTCGCCGGGACGGTCCGCGACCATGCGCCCGGGCGGGAGGGCGTCACGCACCTGACCTACGAGGCCTACGCCGGCGCCGCCGAGGCCCGCCTGGCCGACGTCGTCGCCGAGGTCCGGCGGCGCTGGCCCTCCGTGCGGCGCGTCGCCGCGATCCACCGCACCGGCACGCTCGAGGTCGGTGAGGTGGCCGTGGTGGTGGCGGCGTCGGCGCCCCACCGCGGGGACGCGTTCGCCGCCGCAGCCCACTGCATCGACACGCTCAAGGCCACCGTGCCACTCTGGAAGAAGGAGTCCTGGGCGGGCGGTGAGGAGTGGGGCACCGATGCCCGACCGATCCGATCCGCCGCGGAGGACCCGGCCCGCCCATGACCGCGCTCTACTTCCTCCTGATCCCACTGCTCGTCGTCGTCGTGGCGTCGGTGTACCTCTACCTGCGCGGTCGGAAGCCGACCGGCCTGCACTCCGGCATCGACGGGTTCCGCAAGGAGATGCACGCCCTGTCGCCGGACTCCGGGCCGCGGCCGCGGCGCTTCGAGTCGGACCGGGCCCGGCGGGTCGAACCGGGTGAGGGCGGCTAGCCGTGGCCCGCGACCTCGCGATCGACCTCGGCACCGCCAACACGCTCGTCTACGCGCGCGGGCAGGGCATCGTCCTCAACGAGCCGTCGGTCATCGCCCTCAACCAGAACACCGGCGAGGTGCTGGCGATGGGCCACGAGGCGTGGCAGATGATCGGCCGCACCCCGGGTTCGATCGTCGCCGTGCGCCCGCTGCGCCAGGGGGCGATCACCGACTTCGACATCACCCAGCGGATGATCCGCCTGCTGCTCCACCGGGCGGGGGTCAGCCGGTTCAACCGGCCCCGGGTCGTGATCTGCGTGCCGTCGGCGATCACCGAGGTAGAGCGCCGGGCGGTCACCGAGGCGGCCCGCCGGGCCGGGGCGGCGGAGGCCCAGCTGATCGAGCAGCCGATGGCGGCCGCGCTCGGGGCCGGGCTCACGATCAACGAGCCGGTCGCCAACATGGTCGTCGACGTCGGCGGCGGCACGTCGGAGACCGCGCTCATCTCGCTCGGTGGCGTGGTCGCGCTCCAGGCGGTGCGGGTCGGGTCCTTCGACATCGACGCGTCGATCCAGAGCTTCATCCGCCGCGAGTACGGCATCGCCATCGGCGAGCGCACCGCGGAGGAGATCAAGGTCTCGATCGGGTCCGCCTACCCCGTCCGCGACGAGGTGAAGGCCGAGGTGCGCGGCCGCGACCTGATGACCGGCCTGCCCAAGACGGTGATCCTCTCGCCCGGCGAGGTGCGCGCCGCCATCGACGAGCCGGTCACCGCGATCGTCGACTCGGTGGTCGCCTGCCTCGGCGAGGCGCCGCCGGAGCTGGCGCACGACCTGATCGTCCGGGGCATGCACCTGGTCGGCGGCGGCGGGATGCTCGCCGGGCTGGCCCAGCGCATCGCCAACGAGACCGAGATCCCGGTGTACCTCGTCGAGGCGCCGCTCGAGTGCGTCGTGCTCGGCGCGGGGAAGGTCGTCGAGGCCTACGAGCAGATGAGCGGGATGTTCATGGGGGCGCACCGCTGAGGGGGTGAACCGCCGGTGCCGACCGACGCCGGTGGGTGGCATCCGGCACCCCGACGGTCCGGGCGTGGTTAGATGACGCCGCGCCGGGCGCAGTGGGGCAGATGGTCCCGCGGGTCCGACGTCGAGGACACCCCCGCCCATGTCGAGCCCCGACCCCGCTGCGCCGACCACCGCTCCGCCGACCGGCGGGGCCCTCCTGGAGGTCGCCGGCGTCGGCGTGCGCTTCGGCGGGGTCGTCGCCCTCGACGGCCTGACCTTCGAGATCCAGCGGGGCTCGATCTGTGCGTTGATCGGGCCGAACGGCGCCGGCAAGACCACGCTGTTCAACGTCATCAGCCGCCTCTACCCGGCGACGTCGGGGTCGGTGACCTTCGACGGGCGCGACCTGTTGAAGGTGCCGCCCCACGGCATCGCCCGCGCCGGCATCGCCCGCACGTTCCAGAACGTCGCGCTGTTCCCCGGGCTATCGGTGCTCGACAACGTGCGGGTCGGCGCCCACACCGAGGGCAGGGTCGGGTTCGTCCGTGGCCTGGTCGGCCTGGGCTGGCCCGAGAACCGCCGCATGGCGGCCGAATCGATGTCGATCCTCGAACGCCTCGACCTCGCCCATCTGGCGAGCCGGCCCGCCGCCGGGCTCCCGTTCGGCACCCTCAAGCGCATCGAGCTGGCCCGCGCCCTGGCGTCGCGGCCGAAGTTGCTGATGCTCGACGAACCCGCCAACGGCCTCACCCACGCCGAGGTCGACGAGCTGGCCGCCACGATCCACCGCTTGCGAGACGAGTTCGACCTCACCGTCCTCCTGGTCGAGCACCACATGGCGATGGTCATGGCGATCAGCGACCACATCGTCGTGCTCGACTTCGGCCGCCGCATCGCCGAGGGCCCGCCCGAGGTCGTCCGCAACGACCCGAAGGTGATCGAGGCCTACCTCGGCACCGCCGACGACGGGGACGGCGGGCCGTGAGCCTCCTGGAGCTGAGCGGCGTCACCGGCGGCTACGGACCGGTCACCGTGCTGCGCGGCATCGACCTCACCGTCGACGAGGGCGAGGTCGTCGTGGTGCTCGGGGCCAACGGCGCCGGCAAGACCACGACGCTGCGGGCGATCACCGGCGAGATCGCGACCAGGGGCCAGGTCCTGCTCGACGGACGTCCCCTGGCCCGCTCACCGGAGAAGGCGGCCCGCGCCGGCGTGGGCCACGTGCCGCAGGGGCGCGGGACGTTCGGCGACCTGACGACGCTGGAGAACCTCCAGCTCGGTGCGATCAACCGCCGCGACGGCGAGGTGCAGCGCGACATCGACCGTTGGTTCGAGGTCTTCCCCCGGCTGTCGGAGCGCCGCGACCAGGCGGCGGGCAGCATGAGCGGCGGCGAGCAGCAGATGCTGGCGATCGCCCGGGCGATGATGCTGCGCCCGCGGCTGCTGCTGCTCGACGAGCCGTCGCTCGGCCTCGCCCCGCTGATCACCCGCGACCTGTTCGCCCGCCTCGGCGAACTGAACCGCGAGGAGGGCCTGACGATCCTCGTCGTCGAGCAGAACGCCAACCTCGCCCTCGACATCGGACACCGCGGCTACGTGCTGGAGACGGGCGAGATCGTGGCGTCGGGCCCGTCCTCCCAGCTCCGCGACGACGACGCCATCCGCAAGGCCTACCTGGGGTTCTGAATGGACCTGTTCATCCGCTACATCCTGATCGGCATCGGCAACGGGGCGGTCTACGCCGCCCTCGCCCTCGCCCTCGTGCTGATCTACCGGACCACCGGCCTGCTCAACCTGGCCCAGGGGGAGATGGCGCTGTTCTCCGCCTACCTGTCGTGGTGGTTCACGACCCACGGCGTGCCGATCGGACTCGCCATCGCGTTCTCGATCCTGCTCAGCATGATCGGCGGGGCGGTGATCGAACGGGTCCTGATCCGTCCGGTCACGGCACCGGGCAAGAGCCATCTGAACGTGCTGATCGTGATGCTCGGGATGTTCCTCGCGATCAACGCGATATCCCAGCTCCTGTTCAGCACCGACGCCGAGCCGATGCCCAAGCCGTGGCCCTCGGTGTCCTCGCCGGGCGACCCGGTCGGGCGCAGCGCCCGGCTGCTCGACATCGGGAACACGAGCATCTCGTGGGCGGTCGGGGCGCTCGCCCTCACGCTGATCGGGCTGTGCCTGTTCCTGTACCTGCTGCTCCAGAAGACGAAGCTCGGCCTGGCGCTGCGGGCGGTCGCCTCGAACCCGGCGTCGGCCCGGATGGTCGGCATCAACACCTCGGCGATGCTGATGGTCGGCTGGGCGCTGGCCGCGGGCATCGGTGCGCTGGCCGGGTCGATGGTCGCCGCCGACCGCGGCTCGGTGAGCCCCGGCCTGATGACGGTCGTGCTGGTCTACGCCTTCGCGGCGGCGGCGCTCGGAGGCTTCGACAGTCCGGTCGGAGCGGTCGTCGGTGGGATGATCGTCGCCATCGCCGAGTCGCTCACGATCGGCTACGTCGACGCCCTGTCGACGATCGAGCTCGTCGTGCCCTTCGCCCTGATCCTGCTCGTCCTGCTGGTGCGCCCGACCGGTCTGTTCGGCCGGCGCGTGGTCGAGAGGGTGTGACCGGGTGAACCGCACCACCGTCCGGGTCGTCGTCGGCGTCCTCGTCGCCATCGCGGTCCTCTACGCGCCGTACTACTTCGAGCCGGTCTGGAACCGGGAGCTCTCCCGGGCCGCGTACTTCGCCATCGCCGCCATGGGCCTCAACCTGCTCACCGGGTTCAACGGCCAGATCTCGATCGGCCACGGTGCGTTCTTCGGCGTCGGCGCCTTCACCAGCGCGATCCTCGTCGACACCCACGGGTGGTCGTTCGAGGCCACCATCCCGGCCGCGGCCGTGTTGGCCGCGGTGGTCGGCGTGCTGGTCGGCATCCCGGCGCTGCGGGTCAAGGGCCTGCACCTGGCGCTCGTCACCCTCGGCCTCGCCGTGCTCTTCCCGCGCGTGGGGCAGAAGTACATCGACGGCGCGGGCGGAGTCGCGCTCGTCCGCCCCAAGCGTCGCGAGTTCGACTCGCTGCTCTCGTTCCTCGCCGACGACCAGTGGCAGTACCTCGAGACGGTCCTGATCGCCGCCCTGCTGTTCCTCCTGGCGTGGAACCTGGTGCGATCGAGGGTCGGGCGGGCGATGATCGCGGTGCGCGACCAGGAGGTCGCCGCGTCGACGGTGGGCATCAACGTCGCCCGGGTGAAGGTCGGCACGTTCGCCCTGTCGGCCGCGTACGCGGGCATCGCCGGGGCGCTGTCGGTGATGATCGACCGGGCCGCCGACGCGACCAACCCGCTGCTCGCCTTCCGCAACTCGATCGAGTTCCTCGTCGCGGTGGTCATCGGCGGTACGGCGACGATCACGGGCCCCGCGGTCGGGGCCTTGATCCTCGTCCTGCTGCGCCGCCACACCGACGGCCTGATCGAGGGCAAGGAGGTGCTGTCGCCGGCGATCTTCGGCGCCGCCCTGATCACCATGATCTACGTGCTGCCCGAGGGCATCGTCGGCGGTCTGGGCAAGCTCTTCGGCCGCCTGTTCCCCGCCCGCGCCGCGGTGCCCGCCACCGCCGGCGCCGCCGGACCCGATCCATCCACCACCACAACCACTCCGACCGAGGAGGAGCCATGAACCGTTCCCGTTGGCGAGGTCCGCTCGCCCTGTTCGCCGTCGCGATGCTCTTGATGAGCTCGTGCAGCAGCCGAGGCGACGACTCATCCGATGACGGCGGCGACGGAGGCGACGGAGGAAACGGCGACGTCGAGTCGTCGATCGACATCGACGACTGCGAGACCGACCCGACCGCCGAGATCGAGGGCGACACGATCAAGCTCGTGTCGTCGTACCCGCAGTCGGAGCTGGTCGGCGCGTTCGCCGAGATCGCCCGCGGCTGGGCGGCGTACTTCGACAAGGTGAACGAAGAAGGCGGCGTCGAGATCGCCGGCAAGAGCTACCAGATCGAGTTCGAGGACAAGGACGACGTCTACAACCCGCAGCAGACCGCCTCGAACATCGAGGAGCTGGTCGGCGCGGACGGCTCCAACGCCTTCGCCGTGTTCAGCGTCGTCGGCACCGCGAACAACATCAACGTCCGGGACTTCCTCGGTGAGCTGTGCGTTCCGAACCTGTTCGCGGCGACCGGCTCGGTGGCGTGGGGCAACCCCGACTACCCGTGGCTGCTCGGCTCGACGCTGGCCCCCTACACGCTCGAGGCTCAGGCGTTCGCCGACTACCTGAAGGAGAACCAGCCCGAGGCCAAGGTCGCCATGCTCGTCCAGAACGACGAGTTCGGCGCCACCTACGAGCAGGGCTTCCGCCAGGCGATCGAGGGCACCGACATCGAGGTGGTCGCGGTCGAGGAGTACCCGTCGGGCGCCGACGAGGTGTCGACCCAGGTCGCCAGCCTCGCGGCCAGCGACGCCGACGCCTTCTTCAACGGCGCCACCCTGCTCGCCTGCCCCGACGCCCTGACGTCGAAGCAGGACGAGGGCTGGGAGCCCACGACGTGGGTGTCGGCGACGTGCATCTCCAAGACGCTGATGATCCTCGCCGGCGCCGCCGGTGACGGGGCCCTGAGCTTCACGAACCTCAAGGACCCGCTCAACCCCGCCTACGCGGACGATCCGGCGATGGTCGCGTTCAAGGAGACCGTCGAGCAGTACCGCACCGACTTCAAGGGCCGTGCGCTCGACCTCGAGAACGCCATCATCCTGTACGGCTACGTGCAGGCCGAGATCTTCGTGCAGGCCCTCGAGGCCGCCGAGGCGCCCACCCGCCTCGCCGTGATGGAGTCGGTCCACAACATCGACGGCTTCACGAGCGACCTGGCGATCGACGGCGTGTCGTTCACCACGTCCGGAGGCGACGACCCGTTCCTCGGCGAGTCGCTGCGGCTGGTGCAGTACGACGCCGCCGCCGGTCACTTCAGTGAGATCGGCGAGCTCCAGGACTGGGAGGGCGAGACGCTGTCGCTCACCCCGGAGGATCTGGTCAACGCCTAGGGAGTGTCCTGTGGATGACCGTTGGGCGATCCTCGGCCACCGCTCCGGTGGTCGAGGGTCGTCCCGACGTGGTCGGCGAGGGACGACGCGTCGGTGCCCGCGGCGAGCACCGTGACCGGCCCGCCCGCCGGAGCTTCCGCGGCGAGCAGGTCGCGGTTGGCCCGGTGCAGCGGGAGAGTGTCGTCGTAGCGGTTCAGCACGACGACGACCGGGCCGGACCAGCGGGGGGCGAGGGCGGAGAGGCACAGGCGGACGCCGTTGATCGTGCCCAACCCGGCGTCGGCGACGAGCACCACGACGTCGGGGTCGACGGCGAGGGCGAGGTCGAGGCTGGTGCCGTCGGCGGCGGCGGGCGACAGCAACCCCCCGGCCGTCTCGACCAGCCCGACGTCGACGACGGATCCGTCGGCCGGGTGGGTCCGGGCGACCCCGGCGGTCAGGCGGGGCCAGGCGGTCTCGGCGGCCAGGTCGGCGACGGTGAAGCGTTCGAGCCCGAGGACGTCGGCGGCCATCGGCGGCGCCATCGCCACCGCGTAGCGGCGGTGGGCGGGGCAGACCGTGAACTCGTCCTCGCCGGTGGCGGCCGCCAGCACGGCCGCGTCGGACGGCGCGGGATCGTCGGGCTCGGCGGACTGGGCCGGCTTGCGGGCGGCGACGGTCGCGCCCCGGTCTCGCAGCTCGGCCAGGGCGGATGCCGCGACCCACGTCTTGCCGACCTCCGTCCCGGTGCCGACCATCGCCACGACCACCCGCGGCCGCATCCCGCTCACGGTGTTACATCCGGGGTCAGACCCCAGATGTAACGCAGGGCGGTGACGAGGCGGTCGACCTGGTCGTCGGTGTGGGCGGCGGAGAACGTCACCCGCAGGCGCGAGGTGCCCGGGGGCACGGTCGGCGGGCGGATGGCAGGAACGTGGAGGCCGGCGGCGAGGAGCCGGTCGGCGGCGGCGACGGCGGCCGCCTCGTCGCCCAGGACGATCGGCACGATCGGCGAGGGGTGGCCGGGACGCAACCGGTCGACGTGGCGCCGCAGGCGGGCACGCAGCGCGTCGCCCGCGGGCGACCGCACGATCTCCAGCGCGGCGGCCGCAGCGGCGGTGTCGGCCGGGGAGAGGCCGGTCGTGAAGATGAACGGGCGGGCCACGTTCACGAGGAGGTCGCGCACGGCGGCGGTCGACGCGACGAACCCGCCCAACGAGCCGAGCGCCTTCGAGAGCGTCCCGACCCGCACGAGGGTGAGGTCGGGGTGATCGGCGGGGTCGAGGTCGGGACCGAACACCGAGTGGGCCTCGTCGACCACCAGCGCCGCTCCGTGGCGGGTGCACAGCCCGGCGAGGCGACTGAGGTCGGCGGCGTCTCCGTCCATCGAGTACACGGCGTCGACCACCACGACGGTCGGGCGGCGGTCGTCGGTGAGCCGGGCGGCCAGGGCGTCGAGGTCGCCGTGGGGTACGACCTCGACGTCGCCGCGGGCGGCCCGGCAGCCGTCGACGATCGAGGCGTGGTTCAGCTCGTCGCTCAGGATGCGGGTGCCGGGACCGGCGAGGCTGGTGAGGACGGCGAGGTTGGCGGCGAACCCGGTGGGGAGCACGAGCGCCGCCTCGGTGCCCTTCCACCCGGCGAGGGCGGCCTCGAGGTCGGCGTGGGGCGGGCGCGATCCGACGACGAGCCTCGACGCGGTCGCCCCGGCGCCCCAGCGGTCGAGGGCGTCGTGGGCGGCGGCGATCACCGCCGGGTGGGCCGAGAGGCCGAGGTAGTCGTTCGATGCGAACGACACGACGTCGGTCGGGTCGGATCCGCCCGCCGGACCGTCGTCGGGAGCGAGCCGGCCCACCGGCCCCAGGGCATCGAACGTGCGGGTGCGGCGCCAGCGCCCCTCGGCGCGGACGGCGTCGAGCCGTTCGGCGATCCGGGCGGCCCAGGGCCCCCCGTCAGCGGCAGGCATCGGCGATCGACGCGGCGACGACGTCGACGATGCGGTCGATCTCGTCCCCGGTCGTCGTCAGCGGCGGCATGACCACGACGACGTCGCCCAGGGGGCGGATCAGCACGCCCCGCTCGACGCACGCCGCCGACACCCGGCGACCCCACCGCAGCCCGTCGGCGGGCGGGTCGAGCTCGATGCCGACCATCACCCCCTGCTGGCGGATCGCGGCGACGGGGGCGAGCGGGGCGACGTCGGCCGCGAGGCGGGACCGGAGCTGCTCGGCGCGCGCACCGACGTTGGCGAGCACGCCCCACTCGTCGAACAGCTCGAGGTGACGGGTCGCCACCGCGCACGCGAGGGCGTTCCCGCTGTAGGAGTGGCCGTGGTACAGGGTCAGCTCCGACAGGTCCGGGCCGAGGAACGACCGGTGCACCGGTCCGGCGGCGACCGTGGCCGCGAGGGGCAGGTAGCCGCCGGTGATGCCCTTGCCGAGGCACATCAGGTCGGGGCGGACGCCCGCCTGCTCGCAGGCGAAGAGCGTGCCGGTGCGGCCGAAGCCGGTGGCGACCTCGTCGGCGATCAGCAGCACGTCGTGCTCGCGGCAGGCGGCGGCGACGGCGGCGAGCGCCTCGGGCGGGTGTACCCGGATGCCCGCCGCGCCCTGCACGAGCGGCTCGACGACCACGGCGGCCAGCTCGTCGGCGCGCTCCGCGATGAGCGCGACGGCGGCGTCGACCGCGCCCGGCTCGTCGAGGCCCGGTGTGCGCACGCAGGCGAAGCGCAGCGGATCGAACACCGTCGTGCCGAACCCGCCGTCGCCGACCGACAGCGAGCCGATCGTGTCGCCGTGGTACGCCCCGCCGAAGGCGAGGTAGGTCGTGCGGCCCGCGACACCCCGGTTCGTCCAGGACTGGAACGCGATCTTCAGGGCCTGTTCGACCGCGGCGGCGCCGTCGGACGCGAACAGGAAGCGCGGATCGTCGACCGGCACCCGCCCGGCCAGGGCCTCGGCCAGCTCGATGGCGGCGACGTTGCCGTTGCCGAGCAGCGTCGAGTGGGCGACGCGGTCGAGCTGGGCCCGCACCGCGTCGTCGAGCTCGGGCACGCGGTGGCCGAGCGTCGTCACCCAGAGCGACGAGATGGCGTCGAGGTAGCGGCGGCCCTCGACGTCGATCAGCTCACGGCCCTCGGCCCGCTCGACGACCACGGGGCGGTTGTCGGCGTAGGTCGCCATCTGCGTGAACCCGTGCCACACCACCGCGGCGTCGCGCTCGACCCAGGCGGCGTGGCTGGTCTCGTCGGCCATGGCGCCGAACCTAACCAGCGGGTGGCTCGGGACCCCCGTCCGCGGCCTCGGCGAGCGCCCGGCGCAGGCGGTCGATCTCGGCGACGTCGCCGACGTGGGTGACGAGGTCGAGGAGGCGGCGGGCGGTGGTGGCGTGGGGGCGCCGACCGCGGAACAGGTCCCACCCGAACCTCATGACGCCGCTGATGGTGACGGGCGCCCCGGTGTCGGCGAGCGCCTCCTGGAGGCGGGCGCGGGCGGCACCGATCTCGGAGCGCAGGGGGCGGGCCCGGCGGGGCAGGGCGAGGCGGCGGAGCGCCCAGGCGACGACGGCGAGGGTGAGTCGCCAGCCGATGGCGATGCCCATGAGCACGATGCCGAGGACGATGAACGGCCAGCCCGGGTCGACCGGGATCGAGATGCCGAGCGACACGAGGCCGGCGGCCCCCACCAGCCACGGCCACCACGCGAACTTCTCGACCCACTGGGCGGCCAGCTCCCCGGCGATCCACCGGGCGAGCAGCAGGCCCTGGTCGGCGGTGGACCGCCAGCCGCCGCGGTCGGCGCCGCGGGACCGGTCGGCGCTCGGGGCGGCGAGCGGCGCGGGGGCGAAGGGCGGGTGCTCCGGCGGAGGGCCGGGGTCGACGTCGGGCCGGTCGCCGGTCACGACAGGAGGTCCTCGGCGGCCTGGCGGACCTGCCAGTCGCGGTCGGTCGTCGCCCGTTCGAGGGCGGCGTCGACCTCGGGGCCGTCGAACGGGGCGAGCGCGATGACGGCGCGCCGACGCACCGTCGCCCGGTCGCGGGTCGCGGCGAGGATCGCCGGCAGGCCCGCCGGATCGCCGATGGCGCCGAGCGAGGCGACGGCGGCCTCGCGGACGAGGGCGTCGTCGTGGTCGACGAGCCGGGTGAGGGCAGCGACCGCCCCGGGCTCGGGCGGGGTGCGTTCGCCGCAACCCCAGGCGGCCACCTCGATCACGGTGGGGTCGGGGTCGTCCAGTAGGCCGAGCAGCGAGACGGTCGGACCCGGATCGTCGGCGGCGACCTCCTCGGCGGCGCGGCGCCGCACGATCGGCGAGGGATCCGCCAGCGCGACGAGCAGATCGGCGGGCGAGAGGGTCCCCAGCCGCCTCAGGGCGCCGAGCGCGGTGGCGCGGACGCCGGGATCGGGGTCGGACCTCGCCGCGAGGGCGGTGGCGCGGTCGCCGGTGTGGCCCGCCTCGGCGACCGCGGCGCGCCGTTCGGCCACCGCGAGGGCGGCGGCGGCCGCGGGTCCGCTCGTCGCGGGAGGGGGCGCGCTCGTCACCCCTCCAGTCGAACACGCGGCGCGCCGCGGGGCCAACGGGCGCCGGGCGCGTGGGCCGGTGGACGCGGTGACCGGCGTCGGGGCCCCTCGGTCTGGCAGGCTCCCCGTTTCGTGGACGACGAGCGCACACCCACGGTCGAAGAGGAGGCGGAACCGGCCGCGCCGCCTCCCGCGATCGATGCGGCGGTGGGGCAGGCGGGCGCCACCGCCGATCCGGCGGCCGGTCCCGTGGCGCCCGGCGGTGCCGTCCCCCGGTCGCGGGCGATGGTCGCCCTGTGGGTCGTCCTCGGCACCCTGCTCGTCACGACGGCGCTGGCGGTGACCGTCGGTTCGCTCGCCCACGCGCCGTACATCGTCTACGCACCGGGTTCGGCGATCCGCACCGAGCCGCTCATCGAGGTCGACGACGCCGACACGTTCGAGACCGACGGGTCGATCCTGTTCCTGACCGTGTCCTTGCGGGGGGCATCGCGACGGGTCGGCTACGCCGAGGCGCTCTGGGGGTGGATCTCGCCCCACCAGGACGTGTTCCCCCGCCGGGCGATCCTCGGTGACCAGACCGGCATCGAGAACCGCGAGGAGGCCGCGGTCGAGATGAACCGGTCACAGGAGGTCGCCGCCGCGGTCGCCCTCGGGCACCTCGGGTTCGAGGACACGATCACCGGCACCGGCGTCACGATCCAGGACACGGTCGTGGGCAGCCCCGCCGCCGAGGTGCTCGAGGCGGGCGACACGATCCTCGCGGTCGACGGCGTGCCGACGCTGCTCACCGACGACCTCCGCGCCGCGATCGAGCCCCGGTTGCCGGGCGAGCTGGTCGAGGTCGACGTCGAGCGCGACGGCGCCGAGCGGACGGTCAAGGTCGAGCTGACGTCCGACGTCGAGGACCCGAACCGCACGCTGCTGGGCGTCACCAACGTGACGACCCGCGATCTGCGGATCGACCTGCCGTTCGACGTCGTCATCGCCACCCAGGACGTCGGCGGGCCGTCGGCAGGGCTGGCGCTCGCCCTCGGCGTGCTCGACCGGCTCACGCCCGGGTCGCTCACCGGCGGGCACGACGTGGCGGTGACCGGGACGATCGAGCTCGACGGGCGGGTCGGCCGCGTCGGAGGCATCCAGCAGAAGACGGTGGCCGCCATCGACGCCGGCGCGACGCTGATCCTCGTCCCCGCCCTCGAGGTCGCCGAGGCCGAGCTGAAGGCCGGCGACGACATCGAGGTCGTCGGGGTGGAGACCCTCGACGACGCCCTCGCCGCCCTGGCGGCCGTCGGTGGGAACGCCCTCGACCTGGAGCGGCCGGGCGGTTGAGCCGCCCCGGGGGCGTCCCCGATCGGGCCGGGGCGCGGTCGTAGCATCGCGGCGTGACCCCCCCGACGAACGACCACAGCGCGGCGTCGATCACCGGCCGCGCCTTCGACGTGCGCCGCAAGGGCTTCGACCCCGACGAGGTCCGGGCGTACCTGGGCCAGCTCGCCGAGGTGGTGCAGCGGCTCACCGCCGAGCGCGACGAGGCCCGGGCCCAGGTGCGAGACCTGCGCGCCGAGGCCGAGGCGCGGCCCGCCATCGACGAGGATCAGCTCACCGCCGCCCTCGGCGAGGAGACCGCCCGCGTGCTGACCTCGGCGCGCCGGGCGGCGGTCGAGATGAAGGAACGGGCCGAGGAGAGCGTCGCCCAGATGCTCCGCGAGGCGGCCGAGGCGGCGGGGGCCACCCGGCGCGACGCCGAGGCGGCCGCGGCGCGCAAGGTCGAGGAGGCCGAACGGGTGCGGGCCGAGGTCGACGAGGAGCGGGCACGAGTGGAGGCCGAGCTGGCCGAGGAGACCACGCGGGTGCGAGCCGAGCTCGAGGCGGAGGCCACCGCCGCGCGCGAGGCGATCGAGACCGACCGGACCGCGGCCGCCGAGGCGGCGAGGGAGGCGGCGGAGGCGGCCGACGCGGCGGCCGCCGCCGTCCGGGCCGAGGCCGACGAGGTGTTGGCGACCCGCACCGCCGAAGCCGAGGAGGCCGCCGCCGCGATCCGCGCTGCCGCGGAGGCGGCGGCCGTCGAGATCCGCCAGGCGGCCGACGACGACGCCGCGGGCTCCCGGGCCACCGGCGAGTCCGAGCGCGAGGCCCTCCAGGAGGAGGGCAAGGCGATGGTGGCCGAGGCGCAGCGGGTGCGCGAGCGGATGCTCGCCGACCTGTCCCGGCGGCGGAAGGCCGCCCGGGTGCAGCTCGAGCAGCTCCAGGCCGCCCGGGACCGGCTGCTGGAGTCCTACGACGCCGTGCAGCGCACGCTCGACGAGGCCACGTCGGGGCTGCGCCGGGCCCTGCCCGACGCCCGGGCGGCGGCCGACTCGGCCCGGATCCGCGTCGAGGCCGAGCCGGACACGACCGTCGACGAGCTGGAGGCCCAGATCGCGGCGGCCCGCGACGCGGGCCTGCCGCTGGTCGCCGCCGACGGCGACGCGACCGGGGCCGCCGCCGC
>JAAYBP010000019.1 GCA_012730075.1 Acidimicrobiales bacterium
GTCGACCCCGGGGACGGGTTCCTCGAGGTGTGGATGATCGACACCGACGTCACCCGGCTCGTGTCGCTCGGTCCGGTCCGGGCCGACGGGACCTACGACCTCCCGCCCGGGCTCGACCCGGCGCAGTTCCCCGTGGTCGACGTCTCGGTCGAACCCCTCGACGGCGACCCCACCCACTCCGGGGACAGCGTGCTCCGGGGCGAGCTGGCCCTTTGAGCCGAGCCCGACGCCGCACAGGGCGACGGGGCGGGAGGCGCTCAGAGGTCCAGCCCGTCAGTGGTGGTGGTCGGCGTCGGACTCAGCCTTGGTCTCGTGCACCGTCCCGGCCGGGTGCTCGGGCGGGCCGTAGATCGCGTACACCTTGAGAGGCACGTCGCCGATGTTGGTGACGTTGTGCCACATCCCCGCCGGCACGAGGATCACCCAGTCGTCGCCGACCTCGCGGTCGAAGGACAGGTCGTCCTCGGTCGGTCCCATCTGGACCCGCGCCGTGCCGGCCTCGACCCGGAGGAACTGATCGCCGTCGGAGTGGACCTCGAGGCCGATGTCGTGGCCCGGCTCGATGCTCATCAGCGTCATCTGGATGTTCTTCCCGGTCCACCGGGTGGTGCGGTAGCGGTCGTTGGCAAGCGTGTCGGACTCGATGTCGGTGACGAACGGGTTCGGGCCCTCGTCGGTCAGCTCGTCGCTCATGGGATGACGTCCTCTCGTCGGTCCGGGGAACGGCTCACACCGGACGCCGGCGGGTCGGCGCGGCGGGTACGACGGTATGCGATCCGACAGGGGTGGGGGACCGGCTCCTCAGCGGGCGATGACGCCGACCAGGTGTGACGGCAGCGCGTAGCCGTCGCCCGACCGGAACGGCTCCATGGCGACAGCCAGGTCCGCCTTCACCGCGGCCAGCTCGTCGGCGTCCAGGGTGGCCGCCAGGTCCGCGATCGGGCCGGCGATGGCGAGGTGGAGCTGCCACTGGTCATCAGCGTCGCGGAACGAGAAGGCACCGATCAGGTCGTGCACCTCGACCTCGTCGAACGCCGCTGCCCGCAGCAGCTCCTCGTTGCGGGCGGGTTCGGACAAGGAGAACGGTCCACCGGGCCCGAAGGGATTGCCCGACATGAGCACGTGGCCCCGGCCCACGAACGCCCCCACCAGCAGGCTCATCCACGGGTTGCGGTCGGGGGCACCGATGACGGCGTAGGCCAGGCGCCCACCCGGTGATAGGACCCGGTGCGACTCGGTGAAGACGGCGCCGAGGTCGGGTGCGAACATGAGCCCGAGACGGGACAGCACCACGTCGACGGACGCGTCGGGCAGGTCCAGCGCCTGGGCGTCCATGACCCGACACTCCACGTCGGTGAGGCCGGCGGCCTCGGCCGCCCGACTGGCGGCCTCGACCATGCCCGGGGCGATGTCGGTGGAGATCAGCCGACCGGTGGGGCCGACGCGCTCGGCGGCGAGGAACCCGGTGTCCCCGACGCCCGCGGCGACCTCGAGCACCGTGTCACCGGGGCGGGGGTCGGTCTGGTCGACGAGCCACTCGGACACGTGCCGGAAGGCCGCGAACATCCGGTCCCGGTTCGTCTCCCACCCCGCCGACACCCCGTCCCACGATCGCCGCGCCTCCCCCGTGGCGTCGTGATCGGTCATCGTCCGCCAAGACTACTCCCAGGCCGGGATCCTGTCACCGGTGCGCGCTCACGCCATCCGGGGCTCGAGGCGCGACGCGCAGGGTGGCGGTCGAGCGGGGGATCGGTCGACGACGCTCGTCGCTCGGGGCCGCCGCCCGGGGCCCGCCCGTGCGGCGCATCAGCCGCATGGCGTTGCCGATGACCACCAGGACCGATGCCTCGTGCACGAGCATGCCGATGGCCATGGTGACGCCCCCGAAGAGAACGCCGATCAGCAGCAGGGTGACGGTGGCCATGGCGATGGCGATGTTCTGGCGCATGTTGGCCACGGTGCGCTTGGCCAGCGCGATCGCCTCAGGGAGCTTGAGCAGGTCGTCTCCCATCAGCGCGATGTCGGCCGTCTCCACAGCCACCGCCGATCCGGCCGCCCCCATGGCGACGCCGATGTCCGCGGTGGCCAGGGCGGGAGCGTCGTTGACACCGTCGCCCACCATGGCGACCGTGCGGCCGGCCGCCTGCAGCGCCAGGACCTCGTCCAGCTTGTCCTCGGGCAGGAGCCCGGCCCGGACCTCGTCGATCCCGGTCGCGGCCGCGATCGCCCGAGCGACCGGCTCGACGTCGCCGGTCAGCATGACGACCTCGTCCACCCCGGCGGCGTGCAGGCGGTGCACCATCGTCGGGGCATCGACGCGCAGCTGGTCTGCGACCGCCACCACTCCGATGGCCCTGCCGTCGACGGCGACGATCATCGGCGTCTGCCCCTCGGCGGCCAGCTCCGTGGCCGCACGTCGGGCCGCCCCGGTGTCGCGGACGCCGTCGTGCTCGAGCAGCGCGGCGTTGCCGATCAGGATCCGGTGGCCGTCGACCTCGGCGGCAATGCCCTTGCCGGGCACGGGATCGGTGTGGTCCGGGATGCGGTCAGCGGGAGCTCCGGCCTCGGCGGCCGCGGCGAGGATCGGTCGGGCCAAGGGGTGCTCGGAGCCGGCTTCGGCCAGGGCCGCCCACCGCAGGACGTCGGTGCGGTCCAGGGTCGGGTCGAGCACGATGACGTCAGTGAGACGTGGGCGGCCCTCGGTGAGGGTCCCGGTCTTGTCGACGGCGACGGTGTCGATCTTGGCCGAGGTCTCCAGGTACTCACCGCCCTTGATCAAGATGCCGTCTCGCGCCGCCCGGCCGATGCCGGCCACGATCGAGACGGGGATGGAGATGACCAGTGCCCCGGGGCAGCCGATGACGAGCAGGGTCAGTCCCAGCACCACGTTGCCGCTGATCAGGCCCACGACGAGGGCCCCGATCATGATCGCCGGGGTGTACCAAGCGGCGAAGCGGTCCATGAACTGCGCGGTGCGGGCCCTGGCGTCCTGGGCCTCCTCGACCCGGTGGATGATGCGGGCGAGGGTCGTGTCGGCGCCGATCCCGGTGGCCCGGACCTGGAGGAAGCCGCCGTGGGAGACCGTCCCGGCGAAGACCCGGTCGGACTCGGCCTTCTCGACGGGGATCGACTCCCCGGTGATCGACGCCTCGTCGATCGATCCGGTCCCGCTGAGGACGACGCCGTCGACGGGGACCTTGGCCCCGTTCTTGACGAGCACGACCTCGTCGGGCCGGACCTCGGCCGCCCCGACCTCGATCTGTTCGCCGTCGCGCACCACCACCGCCACGTCGGGAGCGACGGCGACCAGCTCGGCGAGCGCTGAGCGGGTCTTGTTCAAGGTGGCGGCCTCGAGGGCGTGACCGATCGAGAACAAGAAGGTGACCGCGGCCGCCTCCCAGTGCTCGCCGATGATCACGGCGCCGATGGCGGCGACGCTCACCAAGAGGTCGATGCCGGTCACTCGGATCCGCAGGGCGCGCCCGGCGTTGATCACGATCCTGGTGCCGGTCACGACCGCGGCCGCCACCATCAGCGCGTCGCCGACGCCGCCCCGGCCGAAGGCGTGCTCGGCGAGCAGCGCAAGCGCGATGAGCAGCCCGGCAACCGCGGGGATCCCCCACTGCTGGCTGATCTGTCGGGCTCTCGGGCTCATGTCACTGCTCTCTCGTCGGGGGGTGTTCGGGGATGTCGGCTGAGCGGTCGGGGGCCGAGCGCCGGGCGGTGCACCCGTCCCGGCGCTCGGCCGATGTGGTCCTGTCGGGAAGTGGCCCGTCAGAAGGCCGAGGGGCGGGCGGTGTAGCCCGCCTTGGCCACGGCGGCCACCAGGTCGTCGGTGGTCGCGACGCTCGGGTCGTGGTCGACCTCGATGCGGGCCGTGGCGAAGTGCACCTTCACCGCGGCGACCCCGTCGAGGCGGCCCACCTGCTTCTCGATCTTGGCCACGCAGGAGGGGCAGGAGAAGCCCTCGGCCCGCAGGGTCGTGCGGACGGTGGCGGGGGCGGTTGCGATGGTCATCGTCTGGTCCTCTCTGGTCTCGTGATCGCTGTCGATCATCAAGGTACGGAGAGGTCGACGAAGCGACCATGACCTGGGTCAATCACCCGCGGGCGGTGACCCAAGTCACCGACGATCAGCCGTCGCGGAGGGCGCGAAGGCCGTCGATGTCCACGAGGGCGGTCCAGCGCCGGCCGGAGTCGATCAGCCCCGCGTGCTTCCACCTGCTGAGCAGTCGGCTCACGGACTCCGGGGCGGCCCCCGCCATCGACGCCATGTCCTCCCGCGACAGCGGGACGTCGATGAGCACCCCGCCCTCCCAGTCCCTGCCGACCTTCTCGGCGAGGAACAGCAGCATGGCGGCCAGCCGCTGGGGCAGCGGGGCACCGGCCAAGAGGTGCATGGCGCGACGCGCGTCGCTCAACCGGCGCGAGACCCCCTTCAGGGTGGCGAGCGCCACCGCCGGGAAGTCCTCCATGATCCGGGCGTACTCGTCCGCGTCGAGGCTCAAGAGGCACGACGGTGTCAGGGCCCACGCGCTGTCGCTGTGGCGGTCCTCGCCCAGGGCGGGCACCGCCCCGAGAGGATCACCCGGGCCGCACAGGTCGACCACCGTCTCCCGTCCGTCGACCGTCGACCGCCCGACCTTCACCGCCCCGCTGGCCACCACGTAGAGCCGGGTCGCGGGAGAGCCCGCGTGGTAGACGGCCTCCCCGGCCACGAACCCGTGGACGTGGCACCGCCGATCCAGCTCGGCGAGCTCGTCGGGAGCGAGATCGGCGAACATCGGCGCCCGGCCCAGCATCTCCAGCCGGGTGTCCGCCGTGCAGAGGTGCGGCTCGTGGCCCGGATGGGAGAGGGGCACGCGGCGTCGTTCGTCCGCCGGCGGCTCCGGGGTCACGGCCGGGCCGACTCCGGTTCGGTCGGCCGGAGCGTGCCGCCCTCGAGGTGGAGCGTGTGGTCGGGGTCGATGAGCTGGTGGGCCGCGTGGGTGACCACGACGGTCGCCGTCCGTCGGGTGGTGGTGAGCTCGGCGAGCAGCGCCATGATCTCCCGACCCCGGGCGTCGTCGAGGGCGGCGGTCGGCTCGTCGGCGAGCACGACCGACGGGTCCCCCATCAGGGCCCGGGCGATGGCGACGCGCTGGCGCTCGCCACCGGAGAGCTGGGCGGGCCGGTGGTGGATGCGGTCACCGAGCCCGACCGTGTCGAGCAGCTGGTGGGCCTGGTCGCGGTCCTCGGCGCTGATCCTGCCGTCGAGGTGGGCGACGAGCTCGAGCTGCTGGATCGCGGTGAGGGACGGGAAGAGGTTGGCGCTCTGGAAGATGAGGCCGATGTGGTCGCGCCGGATGGTCGCCCGGCGCCGGTCGGGCGCCCCGGACAGCTCCTCGCCGTCGATCAGGACCTCGCCCTCGTCGGGCCGGCGCAGGAGGCCGGCGACCGCGACGAGGGTGGACTTGCCGGAGCCGGACACGCCGGTGACGGCGACCAGCTCGCCGGGTTCGACGGTCAGGTCGGCGCCGTCGAGGATCGTGAGCCGGTCGGGTCCGTCGGCGACGGAGACGCGGATGTCGTTCAGCTGGAGTGTCATGATCGCTCAGGTCTGGGCGGTGAGGGCGATGGCGGGGTCGACGCGGGTGATGCGTCGGAGGGCGACGAGGCTGCCGAGCATCCCGGCCCCGATGAGCAGGGCGGCGGAGGAGAGCAGCGAGGCGGGCTCGAGGCGGAACGGGGCGTCCCCGCCGACGAGGGATCCGGCTCCGACGGCGACGGCCATGCCGAGCGCGGTCGCGATGGTGATGACGATGGCGAGCTGGCCGAGAGCGTCCCGCACGACGTAGGCGGTCGAGGCGCCGAGGGCCTTGAGCAGCCCGATCTGGTGGGTGCGCTGGACGGTCCAGACCGTGAAGAACGCACCGATCACGAGGGCGGAGATGACGATGAGGAAGCCCCGGATCAGCGACATGGTGGCGCTCTCGGCCGCGAAGCCGGGGGAGCCCGCGTAGGCGTCGGTCTTGGTGTAGAGGTCCATGCCGTTCTCCTCGGCGACCGCGGCGAGGTCGACGTCGCCGGGGTCGCGCAGCGCCACGGCGTTGAACCGGCCGCGGTGGTCCTCGCCGTAGACGAGGTGCTGCCAGGTCTCCAGCGAGGTGAACGCGATCGACACGTGCCCGTAGGAGCCGCCGTAGGTGAACCCGAGCACGGGGAGGGCGATGTCGGGACCGACCACGGTCAGCTCGTCGCCGACCTCGATGCCGTCGTCGGCGAAGGCGTCGCTGAGCACGAGTCCCCCCTCCTCGAGGGCGTTCTCGCCCCGCTCGTCGTGGGCGAGGAAGCTGCTCGGTGGGGTCCCGAGCAGGGCGAGGTCGACGGTGGTGCCCTCCGACGTGCGGGCGTTGAAGAACGACAGGCCGACCGGGGTCGCGTCGTCGCCGAGGCGGTCCTGCCACGGCGCGAGCTGCTCAGGGTCGAGGCTCGACCGGGTGAACTCGGCGCCCGATCCGTCCTGGAACGCCAGGTGGGTGAGGGGCAGGCGTCGCAGCCCGGAGATGCCGTCGTCGACGAGGCCGGTGGCCAGCCCGGACAGCAACCCGGCCAGCAGCGAGACCAGTGCGATGACCGCACCGACCAGGGCGAAGCGGCCGCGGGCGACGAAGAGGTCGCGCAGGGCGAGGTACACGGGGGAACCTTTCGGGGGTGGATGACCCGGGGGTCAGCGACTGAACGGTGGCTGGTACCGGGGCTGGAAGAGGTGCACGGGCCCGGCGGCCGGGATGAGGAACGTGGCGACGAGGCCGTAGCCCATGTCGCGGACCTCGTCGGTGAACGTCACCCCCTTGGCGGTGAGCTCGGCGATCGTCGTCTCGATGTCGTCGCACAGGAACGAGATGTCGTGGTGCGGCGTCGTCGCCCA
>JAAYBP010000192.1 GCA_012730075.1 Acidimicrobiales bacterium
ATCGATCTGGCTCAGCATCGGGGTGTTTCTCCTGTTGGTAGCGCCACCCTGATACCGGGAGGCTTGACGGTGTGTCGCCGAATCCATCGGACCCACCCCCCGAACGTTGAATGGGTCGAACGACCCAATCTCACCCATCGTGTCGACAACCCCACCGCCCGCGGTCGACCCGCGGCTCAGCCCGTCGCACCGGAGGCCGTCGCCTCCGCCTCGCGGTCCTCGCGGGCCAGGAGCAGCGCAGCCGACGCGTGGTAGGCCCCGGCGATCATGGTGGCCGACTGCTTGAAGTCGTTGAACCGTCCCGGCGGTACGTCGCCGGTCGGCAGCAGGACCGCCTCGACCGACGCGGGCAGGTTGGCCATGTCCCGGCGGAAGCGGGCCCGGCGGGCGATCCAGTACGCCTGGAGCGCCATGTCGAAGGGGCGCCGAGGCTCGGGGCGGGGCCGGTCGAAGCCACCGACGTGGAGGATGTAGATCGTGGTCGCCCCGAGCTCGACGGCCCGGGTCACCGGGACGTCGTTGACCACCGCGCCGTCGATGTAGCGGGTGCCGTCGATCTCGACCGGCGGGAGCATCGCGGGCAGGGCGGCCGAGGCGAGGATCGGGTCGACCAGGGTGCCCGACGAGAACCACACCTCGCGCGCCGCGTCGATGTCGGTGGCCACGCACTGGAACGGCACCCGCAGGTCCTCGAACGTGTCGGCCTCGAGGATCGCCTCGACGACCCGGCGAAGCCCCTCGTTGCCGTGAACCGACTCGCCCTTCCGCGCGAGCTGCACCGTCGTGGGCAGCAGTCCCGCAGGCAGCACGTCACGGTCGTCGAGATCGACCCACATGTCGTGCATCCGGCCCACCATCTCCAGCGACGGGTCGGCGGCGATCGCCGCGCCGTTCAGGGCACCGACCGAGCAGCCGAGCACCAGGTCGGGCACGATCCGCTGCTCGAGCAGGGCCCGGAGCATCCCGACCTGGAGCGCACCGAGGTTGCCCCCTCCGCTCAGCACGAACGCGGTGCGGGGCGCGTGGCGGCGACGCAGCCGGTCGCGCAGCGGGGCGAGCCGGCCCGACAGGCCCGGGCGGGTCGGTGCGGCGTCGCGGGTCGGTGCGGCGTCCTCGGTCATCGGCGTTCGAGGCTAGTGGGGTGCCGATCCCCCGCCCGCGGCCACCACGGCGACCGGACTCAGCGCGGGACGTCGGTCCAGGGGGTGTCCTTGTCGACCCGCACGTCGCCGGGCAGGCCCAGCACCCGCTCGCCGAGGATGTTCTTCATGATCTCGGTGGTGCCGCCCTCGATCGAGTTGGCCCGGCACCGCAGGAACGCCTTCTGGGGCTTGCTCAGGTCGAGGGCGTGCTCGGGGCGCACCATCGGGTACCCGCCGGGCATAAGCATCCCCTCGGGACCCTGGGCCTCGACGGCGAACTCGGTGATCGCCTTGTACAGCTCCGCCATGGCGAGCTTGCCGATCGAGCCCTCGGGCCCGGGCGTGCCGGCCGCGCGCGTCTGCGACGCCCGCCAGTTCGTGAGCCGCAGCACCTCGGCGCGGATCCAGAGCTGCACCAGCCGATCGCGCGCCGGGCCGCCCGGCGAGCCGTGGGACCGCCACGCATCGATCGCCAGCTCGATGACGCCCGTGCCCCGCCGGGGGACGTTGCCGCCGATCGAGACGCGCTCGTTCATCAGGGTGGTGATGGCGACCCGCCAGCCGTCGCCGACCTCGCCGAGGCGCTCGGCGTCCGGGATCCGGGCGTCGGTGAAGTACACCTCGTTGAACTCGGCCTCGCCGGTGATCTGGTACAGCGGTCGCACCTCGACCCCGGGGTCCTGCATGTCGACCACGAAGTAGGTGAGGCCCTTGTGCTTGGGCTGGCTCGGGTCGGTGCGGGCGACGAGCATCCCCCACCGCGACAGGTGGGCGACGGTGGTCCACACCTTCTGACCGTTGACGATCCACTCGTCGCCGTCGCGGACGGCCCGGGTGGACAGCCCGGCGACGTCGCTCCCCGCGCCGGGCTCGCTGAACATCTGGCACCACACCTCCTCACCGGTGAACAGCGGGCGGAGGTAGCGCCGCCGCTGCTCCTCCGAGCCGTGGGTGTAGACGGTCGGGGCGCCCATGCCGTGGCCGATCGGGTTGCGCCCGACGGGGTTGGGCGCGCCGGCGGCCCCGAGGACCTCCTGCACGACCTTCTGGAGGCCGGGGCGCAGACCGAGCCCGCCGTGGCCCTCGGCGAAGTGGATCCAGGCCAGTCCGGCGTCGAACTGGGCGCCGAGGAACTCCGCCGGATCGGTGTTGGCCGGCGGGTGCTCGGCGACCAGGCGGGTGGCCAGCTCGCGCACCCGCTCGGCGTCGGGGTCGGTGGGGGCGTCGGCGGTCGGGGCGGTGGACACGGCGGCGTCGGTCATGGCGTCGAACCCTACTTGACCGTCCGGTCAAGTGCGGAGGCGGGTACGTTCCCCTCCGTGAGCGGATGGGCGTTCCTCGACCACGGTGGCCCCCTCCCGTTCGCCCATCGCGGCGCCCACGGCCCCGACGGCCCCGGGGAGAACACGCTCGCCGCCTTCGCGGCCGCGGTCGACCTCGGCTACCCGTACCTGGAGACCGACGTCCACGTGACCCGCGACGGCGTGGTGGTCGCCTTCCACGACGACCACCTCGATCGCGTGTCGGACCGCACCGGCGCCATCGAGGACCTCACCTGGGACGAGGTCGCCCGGGCCCGCGTCGGCGCCGACGGCGACCCGGTCCCCCGCCTCGACGAGATCCTCTCCACCTGGCCGACCGTGCGGATCAACATCGACCCCAAGTCCGACCGGGTCGTCGAACCGCTCGCCCGGGTGCTGGCGGAGCACGATGCGGTCGACCGCGTGTGCTGCGGGTCGTTCTCCGACGCCCGCCTGACCGAGCTGCGCGACCGCCTCGGGCCGCGGCTCTGCACGTCGCTGGGGCCCAAGGCCACCGCCAAGCTGGCGGCGGCGGCGATGGGCGCGCCGATCCGGCACCTCCCGGCACCGTGCGCTCAGGTCCCGACCCACATCCGGCGCAAGCGCCTCGTCACCCCCCGGTTCGTGCGGACCGCCCACGAGCTGGGCCTCCAGGTCCACGTGTGGACCATCGACGACCCCGACGAGATGGCGGCCCTGCTCGACCTCGGCGTCGACGGCGTGATGACCGACCGGGCGGAGGTCCTGAAGGACGTCCTGGTCGACCGCGGCGCCTGGGTCTGACCCGACCTCCTCCGACCCGGCCCGGGGATTCAGCCGGAGCGGCGGCGCACCCGCATCTTGACCGCGGTCTGGCCGAGGTCGAACGCCTCGCGCAGGCTCCGCTCGAGGTAGCGGAGGTAGCTCGCCGGCACGTCCTTGTTGGCGAACAGGGTGAAGGTCGGCGGGTCGGTGGCGCCCTGGGTCGCGTAGAGCACGCGGACCCCGTGGGGTCCGGGCTGGGCGGACTGGGCGGCCGCGATCACGTCGTTGACCCGGCGGGTGGGCACCCGCCGCCGGTACTGGTCGATGGTGCCGGCGAGGGCGGGCAGCAGCTTGGCGACGCCCTTGCCCGTCAGCGCGCTGATCTTGAGCACCGGCGCGTCGCCGACGAAGGCGAGCCGTCGGGCGACCTGGTCGGTGACGTCCGCCCGGGCCTCGGCGTCGAGCAGCTCCCACTTGTTCAGCAGGACCACGACCGGGCAGCCCGCCGCGTCGACCCGCTCGGCGAGGCGCTGGTCCTGGTGGGTGATGCCCTCGGTGGCGTCGACGACGAGGAGGGCGACGTCGGCGGCGTCGACCGCCTGGAGGGCCCGCACCAGCGAGTAGTACTCGGTGCCCTCGTCGATCCTCGACTTGCGGCGCATCCCGGCGGTGTCGACGAACCGGATCGGGCCGGTGTCGGTCTCGACCACCGTGTCGACCGTGTCGCGCGTCGTCCCGGGCATGTCGTGCACCACCGCCCGGTCGGTGCCGGTGATCCGGTTGAACAGGGTCGACTTGCCGACGTTCGGGCGACCGACGATCGCCACCGAGACCGAACCGTCGTCGTCGGCGGGGTCCGGCGCCGGCGCGTCCGCGTCCTCCTCGGGCAGGAGGGCGACGACCTCGTCGAGGAGGTCGCCGGTGCCGCGGCCGTGCAGGGCGCTCACCGGGTGCGGGTCTCCGAGGCCGAGGCGCAACAGGTCCCACACGAGGTGGTCCCGGCTCGACCCGTCGACCTTGTTGGCGACGAGCAGCACCGGCGCGGCGACGCCCCTGAGCAGGGCGGCGACCCGGTCGTCGTCGTCGCCGAGGCCGACGGTGGGGTCGACGACGAAGAGCACGACGTCCGCGTCGCGGATCGCCTGCTCGCTCTGGCGGCTGACCTTGTCGTCGAGCTCGGTGCCCCGCGCCATCCAGCCGCCGGTGTCGACGAGGGTGAAGGAGCGGCCGTTCCAGTCGGCGACGACCTCCTTGCGGTCGCGGGTGACGCCCGGGCGTTCCTCGACGATCGCCTCGCGCCGACCGAGGATGCGGTTGACCAGGGTCGACTTGCCGACGTTGGGTCGCCCGACGATGGCGACGACCGGGAGCGTCACGCCGCCACCGGACGACGCAGCGCCCTGCGGAGGGCGACCCCGTCGGTCTCGACGACCTCGACCGCCCGGGGCAGGTCCGCGGGCGTGAGACCGTCGAGGAAGCGGCCACCGGACAGGCACACGTCGGGCAGCAGGTAGCGGTGCCCCTCCGGCTCGCCGGCGAGCACCGCCGCGAGGTCCTCGCCGACCATCAGGCCCGCAACGCCCACGTTGCCGCCGAAGAAGCCGTTGGGTACCGGGAGCACCCTGACGTCCTCGCGCCCCGAAGCGGCGAGCAGCGGGCGCAGCACCTCCGCCCCGTACCGGCCGGTGAGCACCGCGACCGGGGCGTCGGGCCGGGCCCGCAGGGCGACCGGCGTCGGAATCCCGTCGTCGCGCCCCGCGCCCCCTCCCCCGGCTCCGACGGCCGCACCGGATCCCGCCGACGGACCGGAGCCAACCACCGACCCGGGCTCACCGCAGCGGACGGCGCGGTAGCCCTCGGCGGGCGCCGCGTAGTCGCCGGCCGCCTCGTAGCGGGTCGCCCGGCCGGTCTCGGCCGCGTCGGCCCAGTGGAAGAAGCCGTCCTGGGGACCGCGGGATGCCGCCGTGGCGCCGCTGTGGAAGTCGGCCTCGAAGGCCCGGGCCATGCCGACGCCGTCCTCGTACATCGGGAAACCCTCGTAGGCCCCTGCGTCGGGGAACGGCCGGGCGGCGAGCAGGTAGTACTCGTCGGCGGCGAATACGAGCCGGCGGCCGAGGACCCGGAGGAAGCGCTCCTGGGCGGCGTGCACGACGTCGAGCACCAGGCTCGCCTCGTCGCGTGTGGTGGGCCGCATCCTCGGCTCGGGGTTGAACCGGCTGACGCCGAGGGGCACGACGCACAGCGACGCCAGCTCCGGGAACCGGTCGAGCACACCGGCCATGGTGTCGGCCAGCACCGCGCCGTCGTTGAGGCCCGGGCAGCAGACGATCTGGCCGTGGATCTCGACGCCGTGGTCGAGCAGGGCGCGCAGCCACCGCATCGACGGCGCGCCCCGACGGTTGCGGAGCAGGTCGACGCGGACCTCGGGGTCGGTGGCGTGGATGCTGACGTTCAGGGGGCCCAGGCCCTCGGTGACCACCCGCTCCAGGTCGGCCTCGGTGAACCGGGTGAGGGTCGTGAAGTTCCCGTACAGGAAGCTCAGCCGGTAGTCGTCGTCCTTCAGGTAGAGGCTCTTCCGCAGGCCCGGTGGGAGCTGGTAGATGAAGCAGAACTCGCAGTGGTTGTCGCACGTGCGGAGCTGGTCGAACAGCGCCGAGTGCACCTCCAGCCCGATCGGTGCGCCCGCCGCCTTGGGCACCGCGACCGTCGTCTCGAGCCCGCCACGGCGCACGTCGAGCACCGGGTCCGCCTCGTCGGTGAGCCACCGCCACCGTATGACGTCGCGCGGCACCTCGCCGTCCACCGCGAGCACCTCGTCGCCGACGACCAGGCCCGCGGCGGCCGCCGGGGATCCGGGCGCGACGGCGACGACGCGCGGCACCACCCGGGGATCCCCACCGTTCGACACGGCCATCGATGCTAGTGGGGTGTCTCGTAGCGCTCGGCAGGGAACCGGCGAGCCCGGGGCGTCCCTCGCAAGGCCGCACGACGCGCCGGCACGGAGGCTCCGGCCTCCCGGCCACGGTACGTCGGGGAGCCGTCGGTAGGGTGGACGGGTGGACGTCGACCGGGTGCTGCTCGCCGAACCGCGGGGTTTCTGCGCCGGGGTGGAGATGGCGATCAAGGCCCTGGCCTGGATGGTGAGGGCGTTCGAGCCGCCGGTGTACTGCTACCACGAGATCGTGCACAACAAGCTGGTGGTCGACCGGTTCCGCGACCAGGGCGTCGTGTTCGTCGACGACATCGATGCGGTGCCGCCGGGCCGGCCCGTGATGCTGTCGGCGCACGGCTCGGCGCCCGACGTGGTGGAGGCGGCCCGCGCCGGCGGCGGTTACGTCGTCGATGCGGTGTGCCCGCTGGTCACCAAGGTCCACCACGAGGTCAAGGTGCGGGCCGGAAAGGGATACCGCATCGTCTACGTCGGCCACGAGGGCCACGAGGAGGCGGTGGGCACCATGGCGGTGGCGCCGACGCGGGTCCACCGCGTCGAGTCCGAGGCCGAGGTCGCCGCCCTGCCCGCCTTCGACGAGCCGACCGCGCTCCTCGCCCAGACCACGCTCAGCCACCGCGACTGGTCGTCGGTGCGCGACGCGGCGGTCGAGCGCTTCCCCGACATGTGGCTGCCGGGTCGCAGCGACCTGTGCTTCGCCACGACCAACCGCCAGACCGCCCTGCTGGAGATGGCGCCCCGGTGCGACGCGATCGTCGTGATCGGCTCGGCCAACTCGTCGAACACCATGGCCCTGGCCAAGCTGGCCTCGGAGGCGGGATGCCCCCGGGTGCTGCGCCTCAACACCGCCGACGAGCTGCCCGACGACCTCACCGGCACGGTGGGCGTCACCGCGGGCGCCTCCGCCTCCGAGGAGCTGGTCGAGGCGGTCGTCGCCCGCCTGGGTCACGACCGCTCGACGGTCGAGTCGGTGCGCGTCACCGACGAGGACGAGTACTTCCCGCCGCCACGGAACCTCCGGGACCTGATCGCCAGCCTCGACGTGGTCGCCACGCTCACCCTCGGCGGGTCGGTGCCGGATCGCCCCGGGGCCGACGACCGGGCCCTGCCCGCCAGCGAGGTGCTGTCGTCCCTCACCGAGCTCTGATCGGCGCGGGCCGGTCCGGTCGGTGGGTCAGCGGCGGTTGGGGGTGCCGGCCCGCTCCTGCGCCTCGTCGAAGAGGGCCTGGACCTCCTCGTACAGGCGGGCGGTCTGCTCCCGGATCGCGGAGCGGCGCGCCTTGGCCCCGTCGACCCGTGGCGCCTCCAGCGGATCGCCGACGACGACCACGACCTTGGTGGGGCGGATGAACCTCGCCCCCTTCGGCATCGCCCTCTCCGAGCCGCCGATCCCGACGGGCACGATCGGCGCTCCGGTGCGGCTCTGCACGAACGCCGGCCCGTCGAACAGGGGCTGGACCTCCGGCCCGGACTGCCGGGTCCCTTCGGGGAAGACGACGAGCGGCTCCCCCACCTCGAGCACCTTCACGCAGGCCGCCAGGGCCTCGCGGTCCGCGGTACCGCGGGCGACCGGAATGCCCCCCAACGCGGACCAGAGCCGGCCGAAGCCAGGGACCCAGAGGGTGTCCTTGGCGAGGAAGCGCTGCCGCCGCCGGGCGCACCCCGCGGCGAGCAGGAAGTCGACGTTCGAGCGGTGGACCGGCGCGAGGATGAACGGGCGATCGGTCGGGACCCGGTCGAGGCCGTCGTACTCGACCCTGAACCAGAGTCGTGCCCACCCGACGAGCGCCGCCCGCACGAACCCGTAGAGCAGGCGCTCGCCGCGGGTAGGCGGTTCGAGGTGGATCGTGACCCCGCTGCGCCGTTCGGCCCGGGCCAGCTCGCCGGCGGAGGGACCGTCGCTCACGGTGCCCCCACCCGCTCGACCAGCGAGGCGACGATCTCGTCGACGCTCAGGTCGCTGGTGTCGACCACCACCGCGTCGTCGGCCTCGACCAGGGGCGATTCGTCGCGTCCCTGGTCGAGCGCGTCCCGCCGGGCCAGGTCGGTCGCGACCGTCTCGTAGTCGAGGTCGGCGACCTCCTTCGACCGCCGGGCGGCGCGCACCTCGGGCCGGGCGGTCAGGTACACCTTGAGCAGGGCGTCGGGGAACACGACCGTGCCGATGTCGCGGCCCTCGAGGACCCCGCCGCCGCGCTCGACGGTCCAGGCCCGCTGGCGTCGCACCATGTCGGTGCGCACCTCGGGGTTCGCCGCCACCAGCGACACCGCCCGGGTCACCTCGGGGCCGCGGATCTCGATGGTGGCGTCGACACCGTCGACGACCACCCCGTCGGGCCCGACCTCCAGCTCGAGGTCGCCGACGATCGCCGCCACGTCGGCGCCGTCGGCGGGGTCGATGCCGCGGCGAAGCGCGGCGAAGGTGACCGCCCGGTACATCGCGCCGGTGTCGAGGTAGTCCAGGCCCAGGCGGTCGGCGAGGCGACGGGCGATCGTGCTCTTGCCGGACCCGGCCGGGCCGTCGATGGCGATGACCTTCACGGTGCGTGAAGCTACCGCCCCCGTGGAGCCGCCCGTACGGATGGGTTCGGGGCACACGCGCACGCGCGCCGCGGGGACGAACGGAGTCGGAGGAATCCGGTACGCGCCGCGGCCCCGGTCGGGGCCCGTAGGATCGGGCGACGGATCCGGAGGTGCGATGCGGCAGTACCTGGACCTGCTGGCTGCGGTCCTGAACGAGGGTGAGGAGCGCGTGGACCGCACCGGCGTCGGGACGTTCTCGCTGTTCGGGTGGCAGTCACGGTACGACCTCGCCGACGGCTTCCCGCTGGTGACGACGAAGAAGGTCCACCTGCGGTCGGTGGTCATCGAGCTGCTGTGGTTCCTGCGGGGCCGCACCGACAACTCGTGGCTGAACGAGCGGGGGGTGACGATCTGGGACGAGTGGGCGACCGCCGACCAGACCGGCCGCTTCGGCCGGCGCGAGGGCGACCTCGGCCCCGTGTACGGCCACCAGTGGCGCAACTTCGGTGCCACGGTGCGGCCCGACGGCACCTTCGCCGACGATGGCGTCGACCAGATCGCCCGGGCGGTCGAGCTGATCCGCTCCGACCCGACCTCGCGGCGCATCGTCGTCTCCGGCTGGCACCCGGCCGAGGCGGCCGCCGTCACCCTCCCGCCGTGCCACACGTTGTTCCAGTTCTACGTCTCCGGCGACGGGCGCTTGTCGTGCCAGCTGTACCAGCGCTCGGCCGACGTGTTCCTCGGCGTGCCGTTCAACATCGCGTCCTACGCGCTTCTCACCCACCTGGTCGCCCACGTCACCGGCCTCCGCCCCGGTCACTTCGTGCACTCCTTCGGCGACGTCCACCTCTACCGCAACCACGTCGAGCAGGCCCGGGTGCAGCTCGGGCGCGAGCCACGGCCACTCCCCCGCCTCGAGATCGATCCCGCCGTCACCGAGCTCGAACACGTCGAGCTCGAACACGTCCGGGTGCTCGACTACGACCCGGCGCCCGCCCTGCCGGCACCGGTCGCCGTGTGAGCCCCGCCCTTCGGGACGGTCCCCAGCTCATCGTCGCCGTCGGGCGGGACGGGGCGATCGGCCGCGCCGGAGACCTGCCCTGGCAGGCGCCCGAGGACCTGGCCCACTTCCGCCGCACCACCGACGGCCACGCCCTCGTGCTCGGCCGGGTGACGTGGGAGTCGATCGGGCGACCGCTGCCGGGCCGGCGCATCGTGGTCGTGGCGGGCCGCCGGCCCGACCTCCCGCCGGAGGTCACCTGGGCGCCGACCCCCGACGCCGCCCTCGACCACGCCCTGGCGATCGACACCTCGCCCTTCGTCGGCGGTGGCGCCGCGATCTACGCCGCCCTCCTGCCCCGCGCCGTCACCGTGCACCGCACGCTGGTCGAGGTCGAGGTGCCCGATGCCGACACCTGGTTCCCCGCCCTCGATGCCGCCGACTGGACCCTCGTCGAGAGCCGGTCCGGCGACGACCCGCGACTGACCTTCGAGCGCCACGACCGCCGCCGCTGACGCGAGCGGCCGGACCTCAGGAGCGAAGGTGGTCGAGGTCGTCCCAGTAGCCGGGGTGCGTCTTGGCGACGACGCCGGGATCCGCGACCGAGATGCCCGGCACGACCAGGCCGACCATGGCGAACGCCATCGCCATGCGGTGATCGTCGTAGGTCTCGATCGTCGCCGGTCCCCGCGGCGGACCGTCGGGGCGCACCACGAAGCCGTCGTCGGTCTCCTCCGCGGACACACCGACGCGCCTCAGCTCGGCCACCGACGCCGCGATGCGGTCGGTCTCCTTGCCCCGGATGAACCCGACACCGGTCACCGCGGTGGGGCCGTCGGCGAAGGCGGCCAGCACGGCCACGGTGGGGGCCATGTCCGAGAACGCGGTGAGGTCGAAGGTCGACCCGCCCCGCAGGCGACCGTCGGGCGGTCCGGTGACCGTGACGGTGCCGTCCCCAGCCCGGTCGACGCGGCAACCCATCGCCTCCATCACGTCGACGACCTCGGCGTCGGCCTGGAGCTCGGCCGATGGCAGCGACGGGACCGACACCGTGCCCCCGGTGATCGCCGCCGCGGCGAGCAGGTAGCCCGCCGTGGCGGCGTCGGCGGCGACCGTGTGGTCGGTCGGCCGGTAGCCACCCCCCGCGGTGCGGAACGTGGTGCCGTCGACCTCGACCGGCACGCCGAACGCGGCCATGACGTGTCGGGTCATCGTCACGTACGGCTGGGACACGAGACGGTCGGTGTTGACCGTGATCGAGAGCGGCCCCGACCGGGCCCCGCCCGCGAGGAGCAGGCCCGACAGGTACTGGCTCGACACCGTCCCGGGGACCTCGACCCGGTCGCCCGCGATCGGACCCGTCACCGTCAACGGAAGGTGGCCCGGCTCGCCCTCCTCCTCGACGGTGACGCCGAGCGCCCGCAGGGCGTCGACCAGGTCGGCCATCGGTCGACGCCGCATCGGCGGGGCGGCGTCGACGCGCACGGGACCGTCGCCGAGCGCGGCGACCGCGGTGACGAACCGCGACGTGGTGCCCGACAGCCGGGTGAAGACCTCGACCCCGCTGCGGGGCCTCCCGGCGACCCCGGTGACGACCAGGTCGGCGGCCTCGGGACCTGCGTCCGCGACGACGGCGCCGAGGGTTGTGAGGCAGTCGATCATCGCCTCGGTGTCGTCGCTGCGCCCGATGCCCCGCAGGGTCGAGCGTCCGGGGGCGAGGGCGGCGGCCACCAGGGCCCGGTTCGTCAGGCTGCGCCCGCCCGGCACGGTCACGACGACCCCCGCGGGCGGCGCGTCGAGGGGGACGACGCGCCGCATCAGTCCGGCAGGTCGTCGCGCAGGCCCCGTGCGCCCTCCAGGTAGACGTGGTGCAGCTCCGAGCGGCTGCGCTCGGTCTCCAGGTGCACCATCACCCGTATGCAGCGGGCGGTGCCCCCCTCGATCGCCAGCTCCCGGGCACAGATCAGCGGGACGTCTCCGAGGCCCCGGGTGCGCGCCGCGGTGGCCGGGAACGTGCTGACGAGGTCCTCCGTGGCGGTGAACAGGATGCTGATCAGGTCGTCGTGGTCGACGCCGTTGCGCTCGAGCAGCGTGTCGAGCAGGGCGACGACCCGCTCCTCGATCTGGGCGGGGGTGTCCTCGTCGACGGTGGTGGCACCCCGCAGGGCTCGCACGGCCATGGCGGCCGACCCTATCGCCCGGCCGCCGCGGCCCGTTCGAGGGCGCGCACCTCGTCGACGGTGAGCGACCGCCAGGAACCGGGGGCCAGGTGGGGATCGGTGATGGGGCCGATGCGGGTGCGGACCAGGCGGCGCACCGGGTGGCCGACCGCCTCGCCCATGCGCCGCACCTGCCGGTTGCGGCCCTCGTGGATCACGATGCGCAGCACCGACGGCGACACGACCCCCACGGTGGCGGGCGCGGTGGGCCCGTCGTCGAGGTCGACGCCCTGGCGGAGCCGGCGGAGCGCACCGCGCCCGGGCCGCCCCTCGACCTCGGCGAGGTACTCCTTCTCGACACCGAACGAGGGGTGGGTGAGGCGGTGGGCCAGGTCGCCGTCGTTGGTGAGCAGCAGCAGGCCCTCGGTGTCGCGGTCGAGGCGCCCGACGGGGAACACGCGGGGCTCGGAGGGGACCAGGTCGACCACGATCGCCCGGCCCTGCGGGTCGTCCGCGGTCGTGACCACACCGGCCGGCTTGTTGAGCAGGTAGTGCACGAGGTCGGGGCGCACGCCGATGGGCACGCCGTCGACCTCGACCCGGGCGGTGGCCGGGTCGACCCGGCGACCGAGCCAGGCCACCTCGCCGTCGACGGTGACCCGCTCGTCGGCGATCAGCTCCTCGCAGACCCGCCGGCTGCCGAGGCCCGCCCGGGCGAGCACCTTCTGGAGACGCTCGCCCCCGTCGTCGTCAGCGGTCACCGTCGTGGCCGTCGAGGTCGGCCTCCCAGCCCTGCACCTGCCCCAGGTCGGTGAGGTCGACCGCCCCGTCGGGGGTGCCCTCGTCGGCGGCGTGGTCGAGCCCGCTCCCGTCGTCGGCCCCTTCAGGACCTTCGGCGTCGTCCGCATCTCCATCGCCGTCGGGGCCGTCGTCGACCCGGAGTCCCTGCTCGAGGGCCTCGACGACGTCCGCCCCGGGCACGAAGTCGGCGATGGGAGGCAGGTCGTCGAGGGCGTCGAGCCCCAGGCGCTCGAGGAACAACGGCGTGGTGCCGTACAGCACCGCCTGGCCGGGCCCCGGATCGCGGGCGACCTCCTCGATCAGGCCCCGCTGGGTGAGCGTGCGCATGACGCCGTCGACGTTGACGCCGCGGATCGACGCGACCTGCGCCCGGGACAGCGGCTGCTTGTAGGCCACGATCGCCAGCGTCTCCAGCGCCGCGCTCGACAGCCGGGCGGACTGGCCCTCGAGCAGGTAGCGCTCGACGTACGGTGCCGCGTCGGGGTGGCTCTGGAACCGGTAGCCGCCCGCGATCCGGCTCAGCACGAACCCCCGGCCGTCGGCCTCGTACTCCGCGGCCAGCACCTCGCACTCGGCCTCGACCCGGTCGACGCCGACTTCCAGGAGCTGGGCGATGAGCTGGGGCGGAACCGGATCGGCAGCCACCAACACCATCGCCTCGAGCGCCCGGCGGGCCTCCGGCGGGAGCGGTTCGGGACCGTGGTCCGGGGGGACGGTGGGCTCGTCGGTCATCAGCCGTCGTAGCTGTCGACGGCGCCCACCGCTCCGGCGAGCACGCTGCCGTCGTCGTCGCCGTCGCCAGCGCCGACCCACACCACCCGGATGTCGCCGAAGCGCTCGGCCTGGTGCAGGTCGACCAGGCCCTGCTTGCAGAGCTCGAGGATCGCCAGGAACCGGACGACGACCTCGAGCCGCTCGACGAGACCGGCGGTGAGGGCCCGGAAGCCGATGGCGCCGACGCGGGGCAGCTCGTCGACCAGCTCGGCGACCGCCTCGGCCACCGACACCCGGATCGGGGCGACGTGGTCGAGCTCGACCCGGGGGGCGGGACGTTCGGCGGTGGCCCGCAGGAAGGCGGACCGCAGGTCGAGCGGACCGACGCCGTCGAGGCAGTCGGGCGCCAGGTCGGCGAAGGCGTCCTCGATGCCCGCCCGGCGGGGCCAGGACCGGGCGGCGACCTCCGCCAGTCCGGCGAGGACGCGCGACGCGTCCTTGAACGTCTTGCACTCGAGCAGCCGGGCGAGGAGCAGGTCACGCTCCTCCCAGAGGGCCAGCTCGTCGTCGAGGTCGACGTCGGCGTCGCCGGGCAGCAACCGCCGGGCCTTCAGCTCGACGAGGGTGGCCGCGATCAGGAGGAACTCGGTGGCGATGTCGAGGTCGAGCTCCTCCATGCGCTCGAGCTCGACGAGGTACGCCTCGACCACCGCGGACAGCGACACCTCGTAGAGGTCGACCTGCTCCCGGAGGATCAGGTGCAACAGCAGGTCGAAGGGGCCGTCGTAGACGGGGGTCTGCACCTGGTACGCCACGCCGGACATCATATTTCACGCGTGTGGTTCGCGCGCTCCCCGTAGGCTCGCCGCCCGTGACCCGCGTCTTCTCTGGGATCAAGCCCACCGGCCACGTCCACCTCGGCAACCTGCTCGGAGCCCTGATCCCCTGGGTCGAACGCCAGGACGCGGACAGCATCTACTGCGTCGTCGATCTGCACGCGCTCACCGTCCCTCAGGACCCCGACGAGCTGCGCGGCACCACCCTCCGCCTGGCCCAGGTTCTGCTGTCGCTCGGCCTCGACCCCGAGGTGTGCACCCTGTTCGTGCAGAGCCACGTGCACGAGCACACCGAGCTGGCGTGGCTGATGGAGTGCACCGCGTCCTTCGGAGAGCTGAGCCGCATGACGCAGTTCAAGGACAAGTCGGACAAGGCCGGTCGGGGCGGGTTCGTGTCCGGCGGCCTGTTCACGTATCCAGCGCTGATGGCGGCCGACATCCTCCTCTACGACGCCGACGAGGTGCCGGTGGGCGACGACCAGCGCCAGCACGTGGAGCTGACGCGGGACCTCGCCGAGCGTTTCAACTCCCGGTACGGGCCCACCTTCACGGTGCCGAGGGCGACGTTCCCGTCCGCCGGGGCGCGGGTCATGGACCTCCAGGAGCCCACCGCCAAGATGTCGAAGTCCGACGATCAGGCGCCGGGCACGATCCTGCTGCTCGACGAGCCCAAGGCGATCGAACGCAAGATCAAGCGGGCGGTCACCGACAGCGACGGCGAGGTCCGCTTCGACGTCGAGGCCAAGCCGGGGGTGTCGAACCTGCTCTCGATCCTCGCCGGCGTCACGGGCCGCACCCCCGAGGCGGTCGCCGCCGACTACGAGCGGTACGGCCCGCTCAAGGCCGACACCGCCGCCGCGGTCGTCGAGCGGCTCGCGCCGATCCAGACCCGGTACGCCGAACTGGCCGCCGACCCGGCCGAGACCGCCCGGCTGCTGGCCGTCGGCGCCGACCGGGCGCGGGAGACGGCGGCGGCCACCCTGGCCCGAGCCCGCGACAACATCGGCCTGCTCCCCCGCTGACGGCGTCCCTCAACGGATCCGCGTCGGCGGGCGGCTCGACCGTCGCCGGTCGGCTCGCCCTCCGGGTCGCGGGTCAGCCGTCGTCGGCGGCGGTGAGCGCCTCGATCAGGTGATCGGGCACGCTGCGCTCGTCGACCGGCACCGACTGCTCGCGCACGAGGGCGACGGTGAGGGGATCGCTGCCGGCCAGCGCGAGCAGGTCGGCGCCCAGCTCCTCGTGGCGGGCGTACAGCCCGACCCGGCGGGTGAAGCCCCCGGTCTCGCACCAGGCGGCGGCCACGTCGCGCCCGGCGACGGCGATCGACAGCGTGGCGATCACCCGGCCGTAGGTGCCGAGGCCGGACTCCAGCTTGCCGATGTCGTGCAGCAGGGCGGCCGCCAGCACCGGCCGGGTCGCCTCGTCGCCGAGCGTCGCCTCGACCCGGCGAGCCACCCCGACTACGTGGCGGCGATCGGCGCGTCCGGTGCGCGCCCACAGCTCCCGCTCCGGCGGATCGAGCAGGCCCTCGACCCACTCGGCGTCGGTGGCCGCCAGGCGACGCGGCGACAACGACCCGAGGAAGCGGCGGGCCAGGTGGCCGACCTTCACCGGGGCCGGTCCGAGGCGATCAGGCGTGCTCGATGCAGAACCGGGTGGCGGGCATGGCCTCCAGCCGGTCGACCGGGATCGGGGCACCGTCGGCCTCGCACTGGCCGAACGTGCCGTCGTCGAACTTGGCGAGCGCGTGCTCGACGTCGGCGAGCTGCTCGCGCAGGGCGGAGACGAGCGTGAGGTTCTCCCCCATCTCGGCGGCGACCTGGCCCGAGTCCGCGAAGTTGTCGTCGATGGACTCGGCGTCCTCGTCGATGTCGTCGATCTGGCGGACGAGCTGGTCGCGCTCGGTCTCGAGCGCGACACGGAGCTCGGCGAGCGATTCGGCGGTCAGCATCCGCCAAGACTACTGCGCCACCACCGCCGATCCCGCCTGCGGTGACCCACCCCGGATTTTCCTCCGACCGCGTTCGAACGCGTCATCCGCCCCGGGCCCGGGGGTGGGCCTCGCGGTAGACCGACCAGAGCCGCTCGGTCGACACGAGGGTGTAGATCTGCGTGGTGCTGATCGACGCGTGGCCGAGCAGCTCCTGCACGGCCCGGACGTCGGCGCCGTGGTCGAGCATGTGGGTCGCGCACGAGTGGCGCAGCACGTGGGGGGTGAGCCGGCCGCCCAGGCCGACGCCGTCGCCGTGCTTGCGGACGATCCCCCAGGCGCCCTGGCGGCTGAGCCGTCCGCCCCGGCGGTTGAGGAGCAGGGCGTCGGCGTCGGTGCGGCGGGCCCACCGTTCGGGGATCATCGCGTCGCGACCGCCGGGCGAGAGCCATGCGGTCACCGCCTCGGCGGCGAGGCGGCCGAGCGGCACGATCCGCTCCCGGGCCCCCTTGCCGAACGCACGAACCAGGGCGCCCTCGAGGTCGACGTCGCCGAGCGAGAGGCCGACCAGCTCCGAGATCCGCAGCCCGGTGCCGTACAGCACCTCGAGCACGGCCCGGTCGCGCCGGGCGACGGCGTCGTCGCCCGCGACCGAGTCGAGGAGCCGTGCCACCTCGTCCTCGGTGAGGGCCTTGGGGACCCCCCGCGGCACGCGTGGCACCGAGACCTCGGCCGACGGGTCGCGGGCGACCGCGCCCTCCAGGGCGAGGAACCGGTGCAGGCCGCGGATCGACACCAGCGCCCGCTTCACCGACGAGGCCGCCCGCCCCGCGGCCCGGAGGTGCGCGACGTAGGCGGTGACGTCGTCCTCGTCGACCGTGCGCACGGTCAGCCCGCGCCCGCGCAGCCACTCGGAGTAGCGACGGAGGTCGGTGCGGTAGGCCGCGAGCGTCGACGCCGATCGGCCGCGCTCGACCCGCAGCCAGGCCAGCAGCTCCTCGACCTCCGGCGGGAGCGGCGGCGGGGCGTCGTCCCCGGCGCTCACCCGTCCAGGCCCAGCCGGGCCCGGACCGCCGTGAGACCGATGATCGTCTTGGCGTCGACGAGCACGCCCCGCTCGACGAGGCCCGGGACGTCGTCGAGCGACAGCTCGTCGACGACCATGTGGCGCTCCTCGGGTCCCTGGCGGTCGGCGGCGACCGCCCGCAGCCCCGTCGCGAGGTAGATCGACACCCGGTGGTCGCTGAACCCGGCCGCCACGAACGTCGTCAGGAGCGGCACGACGTCGGTGGCCTCGTGGCCGACCTCCTCGATCAGCTCGCGTCGGGCGCAGACCTCCGGCGGTTCGCCCTCGACGTCGAGCAGTCCGGCGGGGATCTCGGTCAGCTCGCGGTCGATCGGTCCCCGGTACTGCCGGACGACCAGGACGGTACGGCCGTCGTCGAGGAGGGGCACCACGGCGACCGCGCCCTGGTTGCGCACGACGTCGCGGTCGAACTCCTCGCCGTCGGGGGCCCGGAAGCGGGCGTTGACGATGCGCAGGCGCGCGCCCGAGAACACCTCGCGGTCGCCGAGGTGGACGAAGCCGGAACGGTCGCCGGCCACCGCGTCAGTCGACCGCGGGATCGACGGATTCGCCCGCGCCCACCTCGACCCCGAGCTCGGCCGCATCCCCGTCGTCGAGCGAATCCCGGACGTCGACGGCGCCCGCGACGTCGCGGGTGTCGAACAGGTGGGGGTTGCGGCCCTCGGCCCGTTCGAGCGCCGCCCCGACCAGCTCACGGAACAGGGGCGCGGGCCGGTTGGGACGGCTCTTGAGCTCCGGGTGGGCCTGGGTGGCGATCCAGAACGGGTGGTCGTCGAGCTCGACGAACTCGACGAGGCGGTGGTCGGGCGAGGTGCCCGACAGGCGGAGGGCCGAGCCCTCGAAGTGGTGGCGGAGGCGGGGGTTGAACTCGTACCGGTGCCGGTGGCGCTCGGACACCACGGTACGCCCGTAGATCTCGGCGACCCGCGAGCCGGGTTCGAGCTCGGCGACGTACGTGCCGAGGCGCATGGTGCCGCCCTTGTCGGTGACGTCACGCTGGTCGTCCATCAGGTCGATCACCGGGTAGGGCGTGGTGGGATCGAGCTCGCGGCTGTTGGCGCCGGTCAGGCCGAGCACGTTGCGGGCGAAGTCGACGACCATCATCTGGAGGCCCAGGCACAGCCCCAGGCAGGGGATGCCGTGCTCCCGGGCGTAGCCGGCGGCGGCGATCTTGCCCTCGGTGCCGCGCTCGCCGAAGCCGCCGGGGATGACCATGGCGTCGAGGTCGGCGAGGCGGCTACCGGCGAGCAGGCCCTCGACCTCCTCGGCCTGGATCCAGTCGATCTCGACCTTGGCCCCGTGGTGGAAGCCGCCGTGCCGGGTGGCCTCGACGACCGAGAGGTACGCGTCGGGCAGGCTGACGTACTTGCCGATCACGCCGATGCGAACGGTGCGGTCGGCGGCGTCGATGCGATCGACCAGGCCCCGCCACTCCGCGAGGTCGGGCTCGGTGCCCTCGATGCGCAGCACCCGGCAGACCTCGTCGTCGAAGCCCTCGTCGTGGAGGATCAGCGGCACCTCGTACAGGTTGCGGGCGTCGGCCGCGTTCACCACGCCCGACGGCTGCACGTCGCAGAGCGAGGAGATCTTGCGCTTCAGGCCCTCGCCGATCGGCGCCTCGCTCCGGCACACGATCAGGTCGGGCTGGATGCCGCGGCTGCGCAGCTCGGTGACCGAGTGCTGGGTGGGCTTGGTCTTCTGCTCGTTCGACGGGCCGATGAAGGGCACGAGCGTGACGTGGATGTAGCAGACGTTGTCGCGCCCGGCGTCGAGGCGGAACTGCCGGATCGCCTCGAGGAACGGCAGGATCTCGATGTCGCCGACGGTCCCGCCGATCTCGGTGATCACGACGTCGACGTCGTCGGCGACCAGCGACCGGATGCGCCGCTTGATCTCGTCGGTGATGTGGGGGATCACCTGCACGGTGCGGCCGAGGTAGTCGCCGCGGCGCTCCTGGGCGATCACCGACGAGTAGATCGAGCCGGTCGTGGCGTTCGACGCCCGCGAGAGGTTCTCGTCGATGAACCGCTCGTAGTGGCCGAGGTCGAGGTCGGTCTCGCCGCCGTCGTCGGTGACGAAGACCTCCCCGTGCTCGAAGGGGTTCATCGTCCCGGGATCGACGTTGATGTACGGGTCGAGCTTCTGCATCGTCACCCGTAGGCCGCGGGCCTTGAGGAGCCGCCCCAGCGACGATGCGCTGATCCCCTTCCCGAGCGACGACGCCACTCCACCGGTGACGAACACGTGCTTGGTCACGGGAGCGCACCCTACCCCGGCGGAGCGCTCCCGCCGCGAACCGTCCCCGGAGACATGAGGAGCACCACGAGCGACGCGGTCACCACGGCCGCCGCGATGCCGCCCACGATCACCCCGGAGTCGTTGAGCGCGCTGCCGAGGACCCCCGCGACCAGGAGCGACCACAGCCCGGCGGGCAGGGCCGGCAGCCACCGGACCATGGCGCCGTAGGGCCGGTCCGGCGCGCGCAGCAGGTACGCGGCGAAGCCGATGCCCATCGGGATGGCGAGGACCCACAGCGACGACGTCGAGACCGAGAGGTTGGCGAGGAGCTTGCGCTCGATGATCGACACCAGCGGGCCGACGCCCTCGTCGCCGACCCGCTCGAACAGCCGGCCGAGGTGGGCCCGCTCGCCCGGCGGACGGGCGAGGTCGAGCGCCCCGAACACGCCGATGGCCGCCGCGGTGGCCGCGACGGCGAGGCCGACGGTCCGGAGGCGGATCCGCCGGCCCCGGAGCAGGAACACGAACACGAGGACCGCCGGCGTGAACGCGAGCACGCCGCCCACGTCGCTCCCCCACACCGGGACGCCGAGCACCGCGAGCGTGGCGACCATCAGGCCGACCGCGGCGATCCGTCCGCGCCGCCCGCGCGAGGCGAGGATCGCCGCCAGCAGGCACACCGCCGCCGCGACCTGCGCGTAGGCGTAGTTGCTGATGCCGTAGAGGCGTGAGTTGCCGGTGGCCGAGTAGCCGAACGCGGCCGACAGGCTCAGGTTCGACCCGGTCATGACGTCGGCGGCGATCACCCCGAACACGAGGGCGAGCAGCCCGGTCACGGCGACGAGCGGTCGGCGGGTGACGCGCGCGGCGACCGTCGATGCCACCGCGGCGACGACCGCGACGGCGACGACGAAGGCCCAGTAGAAGCCCTCGCCGAGACGCTCGATCGGAAACGCCCGGGCGAGGTACGACGCAGGGAGGATGCCGAGGTCGACCAGCCCGAGGAAGGCGATCGTCGCCCGGGCCCGGGCGCTCCACCCACTCGTGTGGGCGAACATCGCCGCGGCGGTGATCCCGGCGAGCAGCACGAGCACGGCGGTGGTCGTCGGGTTCAGCAGGCGCTCGCGGAACCGGGCCTCGAGGTTGCGGGTGACCAGGTGGTCGACCCGCTCGGCCAGCGGATCGTCGCTGGCGACCGCGATCGCCGGGCGGCCCTCCATCGTGGTCGGCCGGTCGATGCCCAGCACGTCGAGCACCGTCGGCGCCACGTCGACCAGGGTCAGGAACCCGGCGCGCTGGGTGGACGCGGACCGCAGGTAGCCGCGCTCGACCCGCGGTCCGCGGAGCGCCACGACCGTGAGGTCGCGGTCGCCGCGCCGGTTGTAGGGCGCGAGCAGCATCACCGTGTCCTCCTCGGTGACCTGGTCGAGCAGGCGACCGATCAGGTCGTCGGTCCGCGCCAGCGCCTCGGCGTAGAGCTCCTGGTAGCGCCCCAGGTCGACCGTCGACCGGTAGCGCAGCAGGCGGGCGGTGTCGGAGGCCTCGACCATGACGACGCCGCCCAGGTGGCGCCGGCCGGGCAGGGCGTCGCGCCACTCGGAGGTGAACCGGGACTCGACCGCGTCGAGGTCGAGGCGGAGTCCGAACGGTTGCGACGGATCGGCGGCGAGCAGTCCCTTGCCCAGCTCCCCCGCCGGCACCACCCCGTTGGCGTCGGCCAGCGCCAGGCCGACCTGGCGCTCGTAGGTGCTCCCGATCGACTCGGTGCCGTCGGCGTTGCCGATCACCGACGCCGAGACCTCGGCCGCCTCCAGCGTCTCGGTGAGCAGGCCCAGCTCGGCGTCGTACGGTCGGGCGGCGTTGGCGCGGACGAGCGACGGCCACACGAGCGACACGTAGGGGCCGTCCGGGGTGACACCGGTGCGCCGCGTGAAGATCTCCCCGGCGTCGGAGCCGGCGCTCTCCTCGTCGAGGCCGAGCACCTGGCCGTCGGTCGAGCCGGACGTCGCCGCTCGGGTGCCCGCCGAGATCGTGAGGTACGCGGAGCCCGGCGTGGCCCGGGCGCTGACGCTGCGCGGCGCCAGGTTGGCGAGCGCCGCCCCGTCGAGCAGTCGCTCGAGGTTGGGCAGGTCGTGCTCCTCGACCTCGGCCCAGGTCAGACCGGGGACCGAGATGACCAGCAGGCGGCCGGGGTGGTCGGGCCGGTCGGCGGCGGCCGCCGCCGGCCGGGCCGGACCGAGGAGCGCGGCATGGGCGGCGCCGAGCACCAACGTCAGGGCGGCGAGGCGACGAAGGGTCACGGGGCGTCCTCCGGCAGGCGTCCGAGGCGGTCGACGGCGCGCAGCGGAGGCACCGCCGCGATCACCCGGCTGAACGAGACCACCTCGGAGAGGAGGGTCAGGGCGAGGAGCACCGAGGCGATCGCGGCACGACCCGGCGCGCCGACGGTGGCCACCGCGACGACGCCGAGGGCCGCGCCCCACGCGTTGGCCCCGGTGTCGCCCAGCATCGACCGTTCCCGGAGGTCTCCGGGCAGCAGGCCGACGGCGGCCCCCGCGACGGCGGCCAGCGCCACTCCCGACGCACCCGTAGCGGCCGCCACCGCGAGCGGGACGTAGGCGATCAGGCCCACCTTGAGCGTGCGGCCCGGGGCGCGGTCGAACAGGTTGCCCATGTTGGCGGCGAGCGCGATCACCGCCCCGCCCACGATCACGTCGAGCGCGTCGCCCCCCAGGAGCAGGGCCGACACGAACACGGCCACGGCGGCACCGCCGGCCAGCTTGATGAACCCCGTCGTCACCCGGCCGCGGAGCACCGCCCCGACGTGGCCCTTCAGGCCGCGGTCGTCGCCGTCGCCGAGCAGGTCGTCGACCAGGCCCAGGAAACCGAACGCCACCACGACCAGCAGGACCGCCACCCGCTCCGGCGTCAGGTCGGGCCGGCCGTCGACCACCAGCTCCACGAGGAGCCGCCCGCCCTCCACCGCGATCACGGCGGCCAGGAGGAGCAGGCCCGACGCGGTCGGCAGCTCGTGATCGCGGTAGTTGAGGCGGGCCAGGACCGGGCGGGCCATGACGTCGCGCGTGGTGCGCTCCAGCACGATGACCGCGAGCAGGCCGGCGACGAAGGCGGCGGCCGCGGTCACCGGGCCGCTCCCTCGTCGGGCGTGGTCTGGCGCAGCACGAGGACCGGCACGAACACGATGAGCATCGTCGCGGGCACCGCGATCGACGAGTCGTTCACGACCAGCCCGAGGCCGGCGAGCACCGCGGCGCCCACCGCCAGCGCGGTGGCGAAGCGGTCGCGCGACCACCGGGTCGCACGGGGACCGATCCAACCCCGCGCGTGGGCGACGGCGTGGATGCCGGCGACGGCGATCGCCCCGAGCGCGATCACCCAGATCGCCGACTGGCTGCTGCCGAAGCTCGCCTGGAGGCGTCGCACGAACGTGTCGCGCACGGCGTCGAAGCGGCCGTGGACCAGGTGCTCGCCCAGGCGGGCCAGGTGGGTCTGGCTGCTCGCGGGGCGCGACGCGTCGAGCAGGCCGAAGACCGCGACGGCGACGAGCGCGGCCGCCGCGAACGCCACGACGTGGCGGCCGCTCGGCCGACGGCCACCGAGGAGCATGGCGGTGACCGCGAAGGCGGGCACCATCGAGGCCACCCCGCCGACGTCCGCGCCGAGCATCGGCAGGCCGTCGAGCAGCACGACCGCGGCCAGCAACCCGATCGCGCCGGGCAGCGCCCGCTCCCCGTAACGGTCGACGAGCGAGACCGCGAGGGCGAGGCCGGCCGCGCTGAACAGGGCGAAGGCGAGGTTCCCGAGACCGGCGAACCGGCCCGCGACGGCGGTCGAATAGCCGAAGACCGTGTTGACCTGGAGGTGGGCGCCGAGGACCAGGTCGATGCCGATGACGGTGACGACTACGCCGAGTCCGAACAGGACCCCGACCCCGGGCCGACGGTGGTCGAGGAACCCACCCACCACGCCGACCACCACCGCGGTGGTGACGACGACCGACACGTAGGCGACCGCGCTGTCGACGGTGGCCGGGAAGAGGGCGGTCAGGAACGTCCCCGGGACGATGCCCAGGGCGCCGATCGCGACCGCCCGCAGCACCGAGGCCCCGCCCCGGGGCAGACGGTCGCGCTGGACGACGGCGAGCACGAGCAGGGCGAGGAAGGCGATGATCACCTGCACCACGGTCGGCAGGCGCTCGTCGCGCGCCCTCGCCGCCTCCCCCTGGTCGATCAGGGTCGTCACCCGGTTCCCCTCGGCGCCGGCGACGTCGAAGGAGCGCCCCTCCATCGCCGTCGGCGGCTCGACTCCCATCAGGGTCAGGATCGACGGTGCGACGTCGGCCAGGTGGACGTAACCGTCGCGGCGGGTGGTCGCCGAGCGAAGCAGCCCACCGTCGACGGACGGCGCCCGCAGCACCGCCATGCCCGCGCCCGAACGGGCGACCGGCGACAGGACGAGCACCGCGTCCGACGCGGGGTCGACGTGGTCGAGCAGGTCGCCCAGGAGGCCGTCCGCGTCGCGCAGCGCCTGCTCGCGCAGGGCCCGCGCCTGGTCGGGGGTGGAGCGGCGGGCGTAGCCGGCCGCCCGGCTGAGATCGGACGCCTCGACCACCACCACCGCGGGACCCTCGACGTCCCACACCGATTCGAACGTGGCCAGGACCACCTCCGGGCTGAACCGACGGCCGAAGGGCGCGTCGGGATCCTCGAGCAGCAACCCCCGGCCCACGTCTCCGTGCGGGACGATGCCGTCGGTGCCCATGAGGAAGGTCGCCGCGCTGCGGGAGTAGGCGCCGTCGGGCGGCGGTTCGTCACTGGCGAAGCCCTCGGCCGCGTCGGCGTTGGCGATCACCGCCCGTTCGACACCGGCGCCGTCGAGCAGGTCGCCCAGCGTGCCCGGCACCCCGCCGTACGGAGAACGGGAGTTGACGTCGAGCGCCGCCCCCACCGGCAGATAGGCGATGCCCTCCGGCGCGCGCCCGAGACGGCGCATGAGGATGTCGGCGGCCGGCACCCCACCGTGGAGCTCGTCGGGGTTCAGGGCGATCCCGGTGTCGACGCCCGCGTCCACGGAGCGGGTCCCCGCGCCGAGGGTGAGGTAGGCCGCCGGCGTGGACGCCGGGCCCCGACCGATCTGGGTGCTCATGACCCCGACCGCCGCCTCGCGGACCAGGTTCTCGGTGTGGGGCAGGTGTGCCGACCGCATCTCGGACCAGGTCACGCCGGGCAGGGTGACCACGAGGATGCGACGGATGGGGCCGACGTCCTCGATCGGTTCGACGGTGCCGGCGGGCGCGGGGGCGAGAACGACCGCGAGGGTCAGCGCGAGGACCGCCGACAACGGACGTCGCACCTTCACGGCAGCAGGGCCTCGGCGTCGTCGGGGACCATCGCGTGGTCCCCGGTGCCGCCCGCGTCGCGGACCGTCAACCGGCCGCGCAGGCCGGTGGCGCGGGTGGCCGCGAGCAGCGCCAGCGCGCCGACGGCCGCCAGTCCCGCCGTCACGACCAGGTCCGCGACCGGTCCCTCGCGACCCGCGAGCAGCCGGTCGCCCGCCCACCAGAGCGCGAGGCCCCCGACGACCGAGGCCGCGACCATGGCACCGACGATGGCCGGGTACACCGATCCGCCGGCGCGGCGGCCGAGGCCGACCAGCAGCACCACCATCCCGACGGCGTAGGCGAGCGAGTGGGCCAGGCCGAGCGCGCCGATGCGCGCCGCCCCGTCGGTGAACGGCGTGGCCACGGCCATCGCCACCAGGCCGACCACCGCGACCGCGATCGACGCCAGGCCGGGGGTGCGGCTGTCGCCGAGCGCGTAGTAGGCCCGGGCGAGCATGAGGAACGCGCTGTAGGGCAGGAGGCCGACGCCGAGGCTCGCCAGCGCGGCCGCGAGCAGCCGGGCTCCGGTGTCGGTCTCGCCGACGACCTCGGCGACGATGCGCATCGACGGGGCGGCGAACGCGGTCAACACCACCGCGACCGGAAGCACGGTCAGGGCCATCCGCTCGATCGCCCAGCGCACCGACCCCCGGTACCGGTCGAGGCCGTCGCGGGCCTCGGTGACCAGCTCCGGAAGGATCGCGGTGTGGATCGGCTGGGCGAGGATCCCGTAGGGGGCGAGGAAGAACACCCACGCCGTCTGGTACGCCACCACCCCGCCCGGCACCCCACCGCCGAACACGATCGCCCCACCGAGGATGGCGCCGGCGGAGGTGTGGAGCACCACGCCCCACCCCGCCTGGCGGGCGACCCGACCCACGCGGGGGTCGCGGCCCGGCCAGCGGGGGCGCAGGCGGAAGCCGGTGGTGCGGCACGCGACGAGGAGGATCCCGACGAACGCGACCACGCCGCCGGTGCCCGCCACGACGAGGAGCACCCGCTCGGTCACGCCGAGGTCGAGGCCCGGGTCCGACCCGGCGACCGCCGCGAAGGCGACGAGGGCGGCCACCATCACGATCGTGTTCCCGATCGGAGCCGCCGCGGTCGGCAGGAAGCGCCGCTTGGCGTACAGGACGCCGGTCGCGACCGTGCCCGCGGCGTACAGCACGACCTGCGGCACGAAGAACCGGAGCAGGAACGTAACCAGCTCGCGCTGGTCCGCGGCATGCTCGGCGTCGACGCCGAGGGTCAGCAGGCGGGCCAGCCACGGTGCGGCGACGACGCCGACCAGGCTGATGGCTCCCAACCCCGCCAGGGCGAGGCCCAGCACCCCGCCGGCGACCTCCTCGGCTCCCCGCTCGTCGCCGGCGTCGAGGAGGTCGACGAAGGCGGGCACGAGCACCGCCGACAACGCTCCCGCGGCGAGCAGCTCGAACAGGACGTTCGACAGGGAGTTCGCCGACTGGAAGGCGTTGCCCAGGTACCCGATGCCCAGCACCGAGGCCACCACGAGGACGCGGACGAAGCCCACGACCCGGGAGATCGCGGTGATCACGCCCATGCCCGCGGCGGCGCGGACGGTGCCGGGGGCGTCGCTCAACTGCCGGCCGGCAGCAGCGCCGACGCGCCCTCGTCCTCCCCGTAGTGCCCGGCGGCGCCGGAACCGGAGGCGAGGAGGAGGACGGTCGCGGCCTGCCCGGGGAACGTGTCGACGTTGTCGACGGTGGCGTAGGTGACGGAGAGCTCGGCGTCGCCCCGGACGCGCTCGACGATCGTCGGTGCCGGATCCTCGACGTCGGCGGGGACCGTCGGGCTGACGACGACGACCGGCGCGGTGATGTCGTCGGGGTCGTCGTGGTTGAGCACGCCGAGCAGCAGGGCGTCGTCGTCGGCGGAGAGGGTGGGACCTCCGGCGAACACGTAGGCGTAGCCCGGCACCTCGAGGATGGGGTCACCCTCGCGCCCGTCGGCCGGGTCGAGCTCGAGGTAGCCGGCGTCGAGCAGGGCGGACACGATCTCGGGCTGGGTCCCGTCGGGCGACTCGATCGCGTCGACGGCGTCGGTCTCGGCCTCCGAACCGGCGTCGTCGCCGGTGCCGGCCTGCCCACCGGTGTCGTCGTCACCGGCGCCGGTCTGGTCGCCGGGATCGCCGGTCTGGTCGCCCGCGCCGGTGTCGCCGCCCTCACCCGTCTCGCCGCCCTCACCCGTCTGGTCGTCCTCGTCCTCCGGCTCGTCGGGCTCCAGCCCGGCGGCCACCAGGGCCGCGTGGAGGCGGGAGTGCACCTCGGCGCGAACGCCGGTGGGGCTGGCGTCGGTGAGCTCCAGCCGCTCGACGAGGCCCTCGTCGATGTCGTCGGCGAACGTCATCCGCGAGCCGACGGTCAGGACCCCCCGCAGGTCGGCCTCGGCTCCGGCGAGGGCCACGGTCAGGTCGTCGATCGTCGCCTGGTCGACGCCGGGTGCGGTCACGACCAGCACCGGACGCCCGTCGAGGCGGCCGTCGTACAGGGGCGCGCTGCCGAGGGCGGTCAGGTCCTCGTCGCGGCGTCGGGCGGCGTCGAGGTCGTCGGACAGCCGTTCGTTCTCGGCGTCGGTGGCCGCGATCCGCTCCTCGGCGGATCGGATGTTCCGGTCGAGGAGGTCGACGGTGTAACGGTCGAGGAAGGTGCCACCGAGCAGCGTGCCGATGCCGAGCGCGAGGAACACGGCGGTGATCGAGACGATGTGGTACCGGATGTTGATCATCGGGGCGGGGCACCTCGGGCCCGGTCGATCATCGCAGGGTGAGGAGCATCCCCCGCACGACCGTGCGGATGGGTTCGCTGATGATGGCGATGATCACCATGGTGATGATGGCCGCCATCACCAGCGGCAGGAGGTCGCGGGTGCGCACCTTCGTCGTGTAGAGCCGGTTGACCCCCTTGGCGTCGACCAGCTTCGGCCCGACCTTCAACCGGACGAGGAACGTCGACGCCATGCCGGGTCGTCCCTTGTCGAGGAAGTCGACCATCGACGAGTGGGTGCCGACCGCGACGATCAGGTCGGCGCCCCGCTCGAAGGCCACCAGCATGGCGATGTCCTCCGACGTGCCGGCCGACGCGAAGACGACGTGGGGCAGCCCCATCTCCTCGAGGATCTCGGCTCCCGGCGCCCGGCCGTCGGCGTAGCCGTGCACCACCAGGGCGGCCCCGCTGCGCAGTGCGTCCGGACTGACGGAGTCCATGTCTCCGATGATCACGTCGGGCTTCATGCCCATCTCGAGGAACGCGTCGGCGCCGCCGTCGACGCCGACCAGCAGCGGCTTCTGCTCCTGCAGGTAACCGCTCTGGCGCAGCAGGCGGAGGTCCTTCTTGTAGTCGACGCCGCGGACGACGATCAGCACCTGGCGACCCTCGAAGTCGACGGGGATGTCCGGGATGTCGGGATCGTCGACGAGGAGGTGACCCTCCTTCTGGATGTAGTTGAGGGTGTTCTCGGCGAAGCGCTGGAGCTCGTCGCCCATGTTGCTCCGAGCCTTCTCCAGCACGACGCCGAACGAGGCGAAGTCCTGGCGCCGGCCGGCGGCGACGACGTCGCCGTCGAGCACCACCTCGTCGCCCTCGATCCAGACCGTGGCTCCGTCCTCGATGGCCGCCATCACGTCGGAACCGACCTCGTCGACGACCGCGACACCCGCCGCGGCGAGCAGCAGCGGACCGGCGTTCGGGTACCGACCGGAGATGCACGGCGCCGCGTTGACCACCGCGACGACGCCCGCGGCGATCAGGCTCTCGGTCGCCACGGTGTCGAGGTCGACGTGGTCGATGACGGCGATCTCTCCCGGCACCAGCCGCTTGGCCAGGTCCTTGGTGCGGGTGCCGACCCGGGCGATGCCGACGACCGGGGTCGCGTCGGGGCGCGGGCGCTCGGTCTCGATCTCGGTTGGCTCGTCGACCATCAACGGCTCCGCTCGGTCGGCGGGCGTGGGGGTCTCCGCCGGAGGCGCGCGCGAGCGTACGTCATCGGAGGCGCCCGACCTCCGCGGCCGCCGTGGCGAGCAGCTCGGCCGCCGCCTCCCGGACCCGCTCGCTATCGGGCGTCCCCGAGAGCATCCGCGAGAGCTCGACGACCCGGTCATCGCCCTCGACGAGACCCACGCCCGACCTCGCCGCGCCGTCCGCGATCGACTTCGACACGCCGATCTGGGCATCGGCGAACGCCGCGACCTGGGCCAGGTGGGTCACGACGAGGACCTGCCGCTCTCGGCCGAGCGCGGCGAGGGCGCGACCGACCGCGATCGCCGCCTCACCGCCGATGCCGGCGTCGACCTCGTCGAACACCAGGCACGGCTGATCGGCGGTGAGCACCAGGCGTAGGGCGAGGCCGGTCCGCGCCAGCTCGCCCCCCGACGCCGCCCGGGCGACCGGGCGCGGGGATGCCCCGGGGCCGGACGCGAGGAGCATGGCCACGTCGTCGCCCGGGTCGTCGTCGCCGACATCGATCTCGATCCTCGCGCCGGCCAGGGCCAGCTCCTGGAGGTGGCCGGTGACCCGCTTCGCCAAGCCGGGGGCCGCCCGACGCCGGGCCCGGGCCACCGCGGCCGCCGCCGCCTCCACCTTCGCCACCGCCGCCGCTCGGTCGCGCTGGAGCTCAGCGGCGCGCTCGTCGTGTCGCTCCAGCTCGTCGCGACGCCGCCGCGCCTCCCGGCCGAACGCGATCACGTCGGCGAGGGTTCCGGTCGCGCCGGGTGCCGCGGTGCCGTACTTGCGGACCAGGTCGAGCAGCGCCTGGCGGCGGGCCCGGACCTCCTCCAGGCGCGCCGGATCGTCGACCACCGCCTCGGCGAGCGCGCGCAGCTCGACGGTCACGTCGTCGAGGTCGGCGAGGATGCCGGCCAGGCGGGCCTCCGCATCACGGAACGGTTGGCGGTCACGCAACTCGGCGACCGCGGCGGCGACGCCGTCGCGGGCACCGCCGTCATCGGTCAGGCCGGTCAGAGCCGCCGCCGCGGCGCGCCGATGTTCCTCCGCCCCGGCGAGGCCGTCCTCCTCGACCTCCAGCCGGGCGAGCTCGTCGGGGTCGTCGAGCGCGGCCGCCTCGATCTCGTCGGCCTGGTATCCCAGCAGATCGATCTCCCGGGCGCGGGCGCCGGGATCGCCGCCGAGGCCGGCGATCGCCTCGTCGATGTCGGCGACCCGTACCCGCGCCGCCTCGAGCGGGCCGAGGTCGACGCCGGCGGCGCGGTCGAGCGCGTCCCGCTGGGCGGCCGTGGTGAGCAACGCCTGGTGGGCGTGCTGGCCGTGCAGGTCGACCAGCGCCCGACCCCGTTCGGACAGGGCGGCGGCGGTGACCATCCGACCGTCGACGTAGGCGCGTGAACGACCGTCGCGTGGAACCACCCGGGTCAGCACGACCTCGTCCCCGTCGGCCAGGAACCGCCCCTCGACCACCGCCTCGGGTGCACCCTCGCGGACCAGGTCGGGCTCGGCCCGACCGCCGAGGAGCAGGCCGATCGCCTCGACGAGCATCGTCTTGCCCGCGCCCGTCTCGCCCGTGAGTGCGGTCATGCCCGGCCCGAGCACCAGCCGGGCCCGGTCGATGACGCCGAGGTCGGTGACGGCCAACTCCACCAGCATCAGCGCGCTCCCCCGCTCACCGGTCCTCCAGCCCGAACTTCGCCTTGAGGACGGCGTGGAAGTTGAGGTCGCCGAAGGTGAGGAGCCGGCCCGGCACCGGGGAGGCGGTGGCGATCACCGCGTCGTCGACACCGATCTCGCCCAGGCTGCGGCCGTCGATCGCGACGGTCGCGGGGCGATCGCCCCGGACGACGAGGCGCACCTCGGTGTCGGGGCTGAGGACGAGCGAGCGGTCGAACAGGCTGTGCGGCGACACCGGCGCCAGCAGGAGCGCCCGGTGGGACGGGTCGACGATCGGTCCGCGGGCCGAGAGGGCGTAGGCGGTCGAGCCGGTCGGGGTGGCGACGATCATCCCGTCGGCCGCGTAGGTGTGGAACGGCTCACCGTCGAGGATCACCGCCAGGTTGACCATCCGGCCGATGGGGGTCTTCTCGACGACGACCTCGTTGAGGCCCAGGTAGGACCCGTCGACCAGGGGCTCAGGTCGGTCGGTGCCCTCGGCGGCGGACTCGGCCCGCTCGACGCGCACCGACAGGAGCATCCGCTCGACGACCCTGGCCTCACCCGCCTCCCACCGGTCGAGCGCGCGGGGCCAGTGGTCGCGGTCGACCTCGGTCAGATAGCCGAGGTGGCCGACGTTGACGCCGAGGACGGCGACACCGTGCCGAGCGGCCTCGTCGACCGCCCGCAGCATGGTGCCATCGCCGCCGACCGCCACCACCAGGTCGGCCCCTTCGACCGAGTCGGCGAGGGCGTGGCCCCGCTCCGCCAGCCGCTCGGCGATCGCGCCCGCGATCTCGTCGGCGGCGCCACGGTCGGGGTGTGGTCGCAGGGCGACGGTGCTCACGGTGGCCGCCCTCAGTCGGCGCCGTCGACCCGGACGAGGGTGTCGAGGTCGATCGGGGCGGACGCGACGGCGGGGACGCGCGCGTGGAGCAGGAACTCGACGTTGCCCGAGGCGCCTCGGAGGGGGGAGACCATGGCCCCCATGATCGCGGCTCCGACGGCCTCGAGGGCGGACGCGACCCGAGCGACCGCGTCGCGCCGGGAATCGGGATCGTGGACGACGCCCCGCCCGGCGTCGACCACCGCTCGCGGCGCCTCGAACTGCGGCTTCACCAGCACGATCCAGTCGGCCGCGGCGGCCGACAGGTGCGCCACGCTCGGGAGGATCGACGTGAGCGACACGAAGCTGACGTCGACGGTGATCAGATCGGGGGCGGGCGCGATGACGGCCGCGTCGAGACGGCGGACGTCGGTGCGCTCGAGGGTCGTCACCCGCGGGTCGGTGGCCAGGCGGCGGTGGAGCTGGTGACGTCCGACGTCGACCGAGACGACGTGCGCGACGCCGGCCTGGAGCAGGCAGTCGGTGAACCCGCCGGTCGACGCGCCGACGTCGAGGGCACGGCGGCCGTCGACGTCGACGGCGAAGCGGTCGAGGGCGCCGCGCAGCTTCTCGCCGCCGCGACCGACGTAGCGGCCCGGGGGCGGTCGGAGCTGGACCGCCTCACCCGGGTCGACCAGGCGCGCCGGGTTGAGTGCGGGCGCGCCGCCTACGAGTACGCGCCCCGCGGCGATGGCGCGGGCCGCGTCATCGGGGTCGTCGAAGAGCCGACGCCGCAGCAGCTCGGCGTCGAGCCGGCGCCGGGCCGTGGTCAGGCCCGCTTCGCGGCGGCCTTCTTGGCCGGAGCCTTCTTCGCCGCGGCCTTCTTCCTGGCCGGAGCCTTCTTCGCCGCGGCCTTCTTCTTGGCCGGAGCCTTCTTCGCCGCGGCCTTCTTCTTCGCCGCGGCCTTCTTCTTCGCCGCGGCCTTCTTCTTCGCGGCCTTCTTCTTGGCCGGAGCCTTCCTGGCGGGAGCGTCGGTGGCCGCGACCGGCGCCGTCGATGACCCCGAGGGGCCGGGGAGGTCGACGCCGAGGAGCGCCTCGAGGCGCTTCTCGAGGCGGGCCAGCTCGGCCTGCCCGACCAGGCCGAGGGTGGCGACCTGCTCGCGGACCTCGGTGCGGACGACGTCGACGATGCGTTCGGTCGCCCGACGGCTGTTCTCGACCAGCTCGACCACCGCCGCCTGGGCCTGCTCGGTCTGGATCTCACCCGCCTTCACCAGGTCCTTGACGATCGCCTCGGCCCGGGCCTGGGTGTCGGCGGTGAACGCGAGACCGGTGTCGAGGTAGCGCTTGAGGGGGTTGTCAGCCATGGGGGGGAGGCTACGCCACCCCTCTCGCGCTTGCAAAGGTTCGCACCTGCTCGCGGTGTCACGCACGAGCGGCGCCGGTCCGACCTGCCACGATGGCGAGGTGCCCTCCTTCTCCCCCTTCCCCGGCCTCCGCTACCGACCCGATCTCGACCCGGCGGCGGTCACCGCCCCGCCCTACGACGTGATCGACGAGGCCGATCGGGCCGAGCTGGCCGCCCGGTCGGAGCGCAACGTCGTCCACCTCGACCTCCCCCTCGACGTCGACGGCGGCGACCGCTACGAGCGGGCGGCGGCGACCCTCGCCGACTGGGTCGCCGACGGCACCCTCGTCCGCGACCCGCGTCCGTCCTTCACCGTCTACCGGATGACCTACCGGGACGACCGTGGCCGGCCGGCGCGGACGCTCGGCGTGATCGGCGCGCTGGAGCTGACCCGGCCCGAGGAAGGTCGGATCCTCCCCCACGAACACACCACGAAGAAGGCGCGCACCGACCGGCTCGACCTGCTCCGCGCCACCTGCCACAACCTCTCGGCGGTCTGGATGCTGTCGATGACCGAGGGCCTCACCGGTCTGCTAGAGCGCGACGACGAGCCCGACGCCGAGTGGACCGACGACGAGGGCACCACCCACGCGGTGTGGCGCGTCGACGATCCCGACACCGTCGCCGCCATCGCCGACGCGGTCGACCGCACCCCCGTGGTCGTCGCCGACGGGCACCACCGGTACGAGACCTCGCTCGCCCACCGCGACGAGCGCCGGGGTCGGGCGGCGGGCGCGGTCGAGCTGGCCAGCGACCGGCTGATGGCGCTGGTCGTCGAGCTCGACGAGGACGAGCTCTGCGTCCGGCCGATCCACCGGCTCGTCGACGGGACCGGCCCCGACGAGGTCGTCGCCCTCCTGACCGCGGCGGGCTTCGAGCCGGCCGGCCCGGTGGGCGCGGCGGCCGTCGCCGACGGGACCGTGCTGACGCGGCTGGACGAGGTCGGCGGCGTCGCCGTCGTCGGACCCGACGGCTCAGCGGTCCTGCTGCGCGCCCCCGACGGCGACGTGCTCGACAGCGCCCGCCTGGCCGACGCCCTGGGCGAGGCTCCCGGGGTGGCGCTGCGCTACCAGCACGGCGTCGACCACGTCGTCGCCGCGGTGTCCGGTGGCGACGCGGCGGCCGGGGTCCTCATCCGGCCCGCGACGGTCGCGCGCATCGACGCCAACGCCCGCGCCGGCGAGCGCATGCCGCCGAAGACCACGTACTTCCACCCCAAGCCCCGCACCGGCATCGTCATCCGGCCCTGCTAGTGCCGCGGCCGATGGGTACCGCGGTGTAGGTCTGGGGTGCGCGGGACCACTAGTCGATGGGGGTGCCGTCGGGGCGGTGGACGTGCCAGGTGCCGTCGGGGTCGCGGTGCGCGGTGTAGCGGTGTCGGTACTTGAAGCGGTTGTGCTTACCGCAGCCGGGTCCCCCGTTGCGGGGGCACGTACAGCCACCACCAGGGCGCTCGGCGTCTCCGTCGGCCCAGGAGGTCAGGTGGTC
>JAAYBP010000193.1 GCA_012730075.1 Acidimicrobiales bacterium
CCTCCCACGAGCGCGACGCCGGTGTCGCTCCCGTTACGTCTGGGGTCTGACCCCGGATGCAACACTCCCCTTCACCCGGATCGACCAGCCCGTCGGTAGCTGAAGGTCGTGGCGGGGTCGTCGCCGATCCGGTCCCGCCTCGAACACAGATGCAGCAACGGACTTCCGTTACATCTGGGGTCTGACCCCGGATGTAACAACCATCGGTTCCTCCATCGCCTCGCCGCCGGCTCGGTCGTGCATCGACCGCCTCGGTCCTGGACTAGCCCGTGGCCTCCAGCCCGGCCCGCACGACCCGAGCGACCTCCGTCATGGCCTCATCCAGGACGTGACCGTCGGGCGCCCCTTCGACGGCCCAGTTGCCCTTGACCGACCACACCCGGCCACCGCTGGAGAAGAACACCATCACCACTTCGCCGGTCGCGTCGGTCAACAGCAGGGCGTCGCCGCCGACCGAGCTCGCCTCCGAGGTCGACCCGCCGAGATCGGTCTGCTCGGCCGTCGACGCCACATCGGTGTACAGCGCAGGGTGGCGTGCGACCTCGATGATCGCGGCGTCGCCCCGATCGATCCCGGGCTCCGGATCCAGCAGGTCGAGGGTGCACCCGGACTCGAGGCGGCCCGACGGCGAGTCCTCGGCGAGCGGCAGGTCGGCCCCGAAGGCCGCGACCACGTCGTCCACGAACGGCGTGATCAGATCGCACACCGGAGCGGTCGCCACCTCGGCGCCGGCCGAGCTCTCCGCCGGTGACGAGCCGTCGCCCCCGGACGAACCCTCGTCCGATGCGCCGGGACCGTCGGTCTCGGCGTCAACGTCTACCGGGCTGGCCGTCGGCTCGGAGTCCGACGAGCACGCCGCGGTCAACAGCAGACCACCGGCCAGCACACCGGTGACGAGGCGCCGAGCGGCGGACGACCGGTACCAGGGCGTTCGAGAGGGCATGGGCCATGGGTACCGGGCCACTCGGCCACCGGGCAACGACCTCGGCTACTCAATCGGCGCGGCCGTCCTGCTCACCCGATCGCGAGGTCGACGTCGACGCCTACCGCGCGCCTCCCTCACCCGAATCGTCCAGCGGGCCGGTCCCGCATGCGGCGGCCGCGGTTGCGCGGGTCATCGGTCGAGGCGTCGTGCCGGAGGGTGGCGCCATCGCGGTGGGGAGGCGCATCGCGCTCAGCAGTCGACCCGGAGGAGCTGGACCGACTGGGCGGGGACGTCGAGCGCGACCGACCCACCGGCGGCGAGCGGGACGGGCCGAGCCAGCTCGAAGGTCGTCGAGGCGGCGTCGAGCGAGGCGACCGATGCTTCGCAGCGGCTCGCGGGCAGCGCCCCTTCGAGATCGATGTCGACGGTGTGGGCGGCTCCCCCCGCGGCGACGAAGTTGGCGACGAGCACCTGGACGCACCCCTCGGGACTACGGGTCGCCCGGGCGAACAATCCGGCGGCGGGGTCGTCGGTGACCGCGAGGAGGTCGCCGCCCATCGTGTCCCAGGCCCGGAACAGCCACCACGCCGGCTTGGGGGTGCCGTCCTCGTGGACGATGGCCCAATCGCCCGCGCCGGAGCTTCCGGTCGCGCGGTAGAACGCGGCCCGGTCGAGGCCGGCGCGCTCCATCTCGATCAGGATCGCCGCGTCGAACGCCGCGCCGACGGCGCTGTCGTGGCGCAGGTCCAGACCGCCGCCGGACACGTTCCACTCGTCGATGTACAGCTCGGGATCCAGCCCGGTCCCGGCGAAGACCTCGTCGACGTGGGCGCGCGCCTCCCGGATCTCCTGGGAGTACGAGAGCGGGGTCGCGTCCGGGTTGATCCGGCCGAGGATGGCGTAGAGGGCGTCGGGGAGGTGGCCCTCGTTGCCGTCCGGTCCGAGGAACGGGAAGTTCGCGTACCGGTGCCACGACCAGAAGTCGAAGGGCAGACCCTCGGCCTTGATCCGCTCGACGTAGCCGGCGACCCGCGCGCCGGAGTGGTTGGGGGCGAAGGCGAGCGACGGGCCGCCCACCTTCAGGTCGAGACCCGTCTCCTGCTCGACGGCGGCCACGGCCCGATGGGTGCGGGTGGCCATCTCGACGAACGTCGCGTCGTCGTCGAGCCAGAACGTCGGCAGGTCCGGTTCGTTCCACGCCTCGAACATCCGGGCCGGCTCCGGGGCGGTCGCCACCGCGAGCACGACGTCGTGGACGACCTGCTCCCATGCGTCCATGTCGTAGGGGCCCATGCGGGTCGGGTTCGCACCGGGGTTGCGGGCGTCCGCGCTCGGTTGACCGAGCCAGCGGGGCATGTAGGAGAGGATCACGAGCGGCTCGGCGCCGACGGAGTGGATCTCGGTGAGCTTGTCGAGCAGCGGTTGGACGTCGAGCTGACCGGGTCCGGTGCTGCGGTCCTGGAGGCGGCCGTCGACCCGGATCATCGAGGGTCGGAGGCCCTCGATGGCGTCGAGGCTCGGGCCGCTGTTCCACACCAGCCCGGTGAGCTCCTGGTTCGCGGCACCGGCGGGTGCGTCGAGGTCGACGACGACGGCCTCGTCGGGGGGACCGGCGGGCGACGGGAGCGGGTCACCGACCGAGGCGGCGTCGGACAACGCCTCGCACACGGTGGTGGGCGGCGGCGGGTCGGGCGGCCCGTCGGGCCCGGTGCACTGCCCGAACAGCGCCCCGAAGAACCCGAACAGCGCCATCAGCCAGCCCCACAACGACCCTCGCACGACGCCTCCTCGTTCCCTGGGCCGGGACGTTCCTCGACCGGCCGCGGCGTGAAGGTAGCCCGCGACCGGCGCGGGCGGGCCGGGCCATTGCCAACTCGGCGCCGCGGTCGCAGACTGTCGCCGAGACGAGGAGGTCGCTCCATGACGGTGCTCCGCTCCCTTCCCGCCCCGGCCGAGGCTCTGCTCGGCTCCAGCGCGCTCGCCCACGTGGTGACCCGCAACCCCGACGGCTCACCCCAGGTGTCGGTGGTGTGGTGCGGGGTGCGCGGCGACGAGGTGCTGTTCTGCGCCGAGGGCTCGACGGCGAAGGTCCGCAACCTCCGGCTCGACCCGAAGGTCGTCCTGTCGATCGAGGACGACGTCCGCAACCGGGTCGGCCAGCAGCACCACCTCCTCGTCTACGGCACCGCGACGGTCATCGACGGCCCACCCGACAAGGCGCTCTGCGACGACCTCTGCCGCACCTACATCGGGCGCGCCGACCACCCGATGAACCTGAGCCGTTCGGCCACCGCGGTCACCGTGGCCGTCGAGGTCGACCGCATCGGCGGCAACGGCCCCTGGGCCGACTGACCGACCGACGGGATCGACGCGTTGGACGCCCAACCGGAACGGGTGGCCGAGTTCCACCGGCTGCACGCCTCGGGCTGCTTCGTCATGCCCAACCCGTGGGACATCGGCACGGCCCGGATGCTCGAGAGCATGGGGTTCCCGGCGTTGGCCACCACCAGCGCCGGCTTCGCCTGGACGGTGGGCAAGACCGATGCCCACGCCGGGCTCGAGGAGGTCCTCGCCCACCTCCGGGCGATCGCCACCGGCGTCGGGGTCCCGGTGAACGCCGACTTCGAGGGCGGCTACGCGGTCGATCCCGAGGAGGTCGCCGAGAACGTCGGCCGGGCCGCTCGCACCGGGATCGCCGGGCTCTCGATCGAGGACTCGTCCCACGACCCCGCCGCTCCGCTGCTCGACCGGAGCCTCGCCGCGGCCCGGATCGAGGCCGCCCGGGAGGCCATCGACGCGAGCGGAACGGAGGTGCTCCTGACCGGCCGGTCCGAGGGCTTCGTCGTCGGCGTCCCGGACCTGGACGAGACCGTCCTCCGGCTCCAGGCCTACGCCGCGGCCGGCGCCGACTGTCTCTACGCACCGCGCCTCGGCACGGTCGAGGAGGTCCGGACGATCGTCGAGGCGGTGGCGCCGAAACCGGTCAACCTGCTCGTGAACGCACCGTTCACGACGGTGGCGGAGGCGGCCGACCTCGGCGTTCGGCGGATCAGCGTGGGCGGCACCCTGGCCCGGGCCGCCTGGGGCGGCTGGCTGGCCGCCGCCCGGGAGATCGCCGACGACGGCACGTTCACCGCGTTCACCGACCTGCCGAACGTCGATGCCGCGATCGGAGGCGGCGCCTGACGACCGGCCGCTCCCCCGGCGTCGCCGGGTCGGGCCGTCTCCCGGGGTGACCGGGTCAGACCACGTCGCGCCGGTCGGTCGCGACGAAGGCGGCGACCGACGGGACCACGGCCCACAGGACGAGGACCGCCAGCGCAGCACCGACTCCGGCCTGCCGTTCGGCTCCCGCGGCCTCGAGGGTGATGCCCGACAGCGTGGTGGCGAGCGCCGACGGCACCCACGGGGCCGCGTCGGCGCTGAGCTGGACCAGCAGCGGGGGGACGACCATGAGCGCGAGCACCACGCCGGTCACCGCGCCGCCGGCGTTGCGGACGACGACGCCCAGGCCGGCGCCGAGGACCGCTCCGATCGCGCCGCAGAACGCGGCGGCGACCACCACGCGGAGGACGCCGCCGGCGGAGACGAGGAACCCGAACTCGGTAGTCACGGCGGCGCCCGAGACGCCGATCGCCGTCAGCAGCGCACCGGCGGTGCCGAGCACAGCGCCACCGGCGGCGACCGCGGCGAGCTGGGCGGCCACCGCCCGAGCCCTCCTCGGGGAGGCCAGGAAGGTCCAGATCGCGGTGCCGTAGGTGTGCTCCCGAGCCCCGGCGACGGCGCCGAACAGGCCGCAGATCAGCAGGGCGTTCTGACCGAAGGCCATCAGCGACTGCTGGTCGGCGCCGGTCGAGATGAAGGCCTTGCTGCCGTCGAAGTCGGTGCCCCAGCGCACGAGGCTGGCGTTGATCGCACCGACCCCCGCCAGCACCGCGAGGAACGCCAGTGGCATGCGCGTGGTGGTGAGCTTGCGGATCTCGGCCCGGAACAGTCGGAGGGGGCTCATCGGGAGGCCTCCCCCGCGGTGGCGGTCCAGCGCAGGAAGCGCTCCTCGAGCGTCCCCGACTCCGCGTGCAGGCGGTGGATCACGATCCCCGCGTCGAACGCCAGCCGTCCGGTCTCCTCCTCGGACAGCCCCTGCACCGAGAGCTCACCGCCGTCCCGGTTGACGTTCGCCCCGGCACCCTCGAGGATCGAAGCGAGGCGGGACGGATCCGAGCACCGGACGGCGACGGTCTCGGTCCGGAGGTCGTCGAGGGCTCCCTCGGCCACCAGCCGCCCCCGGTCGACGACCACCACGTCGTCGGCCAGCAGCTCCACCTCGGCGAGGAGGTGGCTCGAGACGAGGGTCGTGCCGCCGGCCGCGGCCCGGGCCCGCAGCAGGTCTCGCATCTCACGGATGCCCTTGGGGTCGAGCCCGTTGGCGGGCTCGTCGAGGATCAGCACCGGCGGGTCGCCGAGGAGCGCGCACCCCAGCCCGAGGCGCTGGCGCATCCCGAGCGAGTAGCCCCCGACCGGTCGGTCGGCGGCGCCGCCGAGCCCCACCGTCTCGAGCACCTCGTCCACCCGCTCGGCGTCGAGCCCGTCGACGTCGGCAAGGATGCGCAGCTGGTTCCGACCGCTCCGACCCGGGTGGAAGGCGTTCGACTCGACCAGCGCGCCCACGACCGAGGTCGGATCCGGCAGGTCCCGGTAGCGCGTCCCGCCGATGGTCGCCCCACCACCGTCGGCCGAGGCCAGGTCGAGCATCACCTTCATCGTCGTGGTCTTGCCCGAGCCGTTCGGCCCGAGGAACCCGGTGACCCGACCGGCCCGGGCGACGAACGAGAGGTCGTCGAGCGCGAGGTGGCTCCCGTAGCGCTTGGTCAGACCGTCCACCTCGATGGGGATCGGCGGCGGTCCCGACGGGGTTCCCACTGCACCTGCGACGACCATGACGCTGGGCCCTCCCTGTCGGCGATCGCGGGTGCCACCGGCTGGACGCCGTCACCATACAAGTGACGACCCGCGGCACCGACCCGCCGCCGACGACGGTCGACCACGACCCCCAACCGTGCTCCACCACGAGGTGGAGGTGGGCGTCGAGGAGGGGTGCCATCATCCCCGCCATGGACGCCACCGAGCGCACCTTCCGGGCGACGCGCCTCACCACCGGGAGCGCCTGAGTTGTTCGTCGTGCGCTTCGACCTCCGGGCCCCGGGGGTCGACGGGCCCGGCCGGGCGGCCCGCCACCGCGCCGCGGTGGACATGGCCCGCTACGCGGACGGGCACGGCTGCGCGTCGATCGTCGTGTCCGAGCACCACTCGTCCGACGACGGGTACCTGCCGTCTCCGCTGGTCCTCGCCGGGGCGATGGCCGCGGCGACGACGACCAGCCCGATCGTCGTCGCCGTCGCCCTGCTGCCGCTCTACGACCCGGTGCGGCTGGCCGAGGACATCATCACGCTCGACCACCTGAGCGAGGGCCGGTCGCTCGTCGTGCTCGGCATCGGCTACCGGCCGGTCGAGTACGACCTGTACGGCGTCGATTTCCGGAGTCGCGGCCGCATCGCGGACGAGAAGCTCGCCCGCCTCCTCGACCTGCTCGACGGCGCGGCCCTGGGCGACGACGCGGTGCGGGTCACCCCGTCGCCGCTGACGAGGCCCCGGCCGAACCTCGCGTGGGGCGGTTCCAGCCCGGCCGCCGCCCGCCGAGCCGGCCGCAACGGCCTCGGCTTCTTCGCCCAGACCGACACCCCCGGGCTGCGGGAGGCGTACGAGCAGGCCGCTCGATCCGCCGGTCACCAACCCGGGCTCTGCGTGCTCCCCTCCCCCGCCGCGCCGTACGCGACGTTCGTCGCCGACGACGTCGACCGCGGGTGGGACGAGGTCGGCGACGCGCTCCTGGTCGACGCGGTCGCCTACCAGCAGTGGAACCGCGCGGCCCACACCGAACCCGGCACCGCCAGCCTGTCCACCGCCACCACCGCCGCCGAGCTGCGCAGCACGGAGGGCGCCCACCGCGTCCTGACGCCCGATGCCGCCCGGGCCGTCATCGCCGAACACGGCCTGCTGACCCTCCACCCCCTGTGCGGCGGCCTCGACCCCGCCGTCGCCTGGCCCTACCTCGAACGGGGCGTCGCGGCCGCGGTGGGGGTGACGTCGTGAGGGCGGTATCCCTCAGGGGCGGGACGCTCGGGCTGCGCCGAGGTCGCCCAGTCGTCGGCGTCGTGGGACGACCGCGTGCCGATTGTCGTGGCCGCGTGCCTGTGCAAGCGTGAGCGCGGTGGCCATCGCGGATGTAGGCGGCCGGATGGACGGCGCGGATGGCCGCGGCGAGCGATGCGTCGGAAGTGACGGGGCCGATCGGGTTCGACGTCGGTCATGACGGCCGCTCGGTCCGAGCCGGGTGCCGTGGCGCTCGATTCACCCGAAGGTCGGGTGGTGATCGCCACGACGGTGGCGGGCAGCGCGGTGGCGATGCTGACCGCCACCGTGGTCAACGTTGCCCTACCGGCCCTGGCGGACGACCTGGGTGCGTCGTCGGGCCAGCAGCAGTGGGTGATCAACGCCTACCTGCTCCCCCTCGCTTCGCTGATCATGATCGGCGGATCACTCGGCGACCGCTACGGCCGCGTACGCCTGTACCGGATCGGGATCGTCTGGTTCGCGATCTCCAGCCTGCTGTGCGCCGTCGCACCCGGCATCGGCTTCCTCATCGCCGGGCGACTGCTCCAGGGGATCGGTGGGGCGCTGCTCACACCGGGCAGCCTCGCGATCATCGACGCGACGCTGCGACCCGAGGACCGCGGACGTGGCGTCGGGCAGTGGTCGGGCCTGTCGGGGATCGCCGCCGCTATCGGGCCGCTCGTCGGAGGGTTGCTGGTCGACTGGTCGTGGCGGTGGGTGTTCGTGATCAACCTTCCCGTCGCCGCGGTCGTGCTGCTCACCTCGCGGCGCGTGCCCGAGTCGTCGGATCCATCCGCCACCGGGACGCCCCTCGACAGGGTCGGCGCCGGGCTCGTCGCGGTCGCGCTCGGCGGGCTCTCCTACGGCCTGATCCAGGGCCCCGGCGACGGGTGGGGCACGACGACCATCGGCGCGCTGCTCATCGGCCTGGCCGCGGGGGCGGCGTTGTGGCGGTACGAACCGGGCCGTGAACACCCGATGGTTCCGATCGACTTGTTCTCGAACCGCTGGTTCGCCGCCGCGAACGTCATCACGCTGCTGGTCTACGGCGGGATGGGGGTGGTGTTCTTCCTCCTGTCGATCCAACTGCAGGTCACCGCGGGCTGGTCTCCGCTACGTGCCGGTGCGGCGCTGTTGCCGGTCACGGTGCTGATGCTGATGTTGTCGTCGCGGGCGGGCGAGGTGGCGCAGCGGATCGGTCCGCGCTGGCCGCTGACGATCGGTCCGTTCACCCTCGCCGTCGGCATGGTGCTGTTCTCCCGGATCGGGCCGGACACCTCGTACGTCACCGACGTGCTGCCGGCCTCGGCGGTGTTCGGACTGGGGCTCTCCATGAGCGTGGCGCCGGTGACGTCGACGGCGATCGGAGCGGTGCCCGACGGACGGTCCGGCGCCGCCTCGGGCACCAACAACGCGACCGCCCGCACCGGCCAGATGATCGCGGTCGCGGCGATCCCCGCGATCGTGGGCCTCACCGGTGACGCGCTGTCCGATCCCGTCCAACTCGACGCCGGGTTCGCCGACGCCATGTACCTGGGTGCGGCGTTCGTCGCGCTCGGCGGACTCGCCGCGCTCGTCCTCCTCCGTGATCGAGGCCCCGAAGCGGAGCGCACCGACATCGACCAGCCCGCGCTGCAGTGCCCCGTCGATGGCCCTCTACCGGGACCGGCGATCCTCGAGGCTTCACGCGACCGGTGAGGGCGGCCGAGACGTAGGCGATCCCCCGGCCCGACCGGCTACCCGAGGTTCAGCTGCCAGGTGACGCCGAAGGGATCGCCGACCCATCCGAAGCGGGGGCTGAAGCCGTAGTCGCCGAGCGGCATGTAGACCTGGCCATCCTCGGACAGGCGGTCGAACAGGCGTTGCTGCTCGGTGTCGTCGGTGCACTCGATCCACAGCGACACCGCCGGCGTGAACCCCCACGGGTGATCGATCGGGCTGTCCGCACAGCCGAACTCGCTCCCGGCGAGCCGGAACCGGGCCGCGATGATCGTGCCCTCCGCACCCGGCCCGTCCGGTCCGTAGTGGCTGACGCTCACCAGCTCGAAGTCGTCGAACACGGATCGGTAGAGGTCGAGCGCTTCCGTCGCGCGACCACCCTGGAACGTCAGGAAGGTGCGGAGCTCTCGCGTCACCGGGTCGAGGGTACCGGTCGGCGGTCGACGGAGTCCGCCGGCCACCCGACGGCCACGATCGACGACCGATAGCTTCACGCGGGTGCACGCCTCGGTCTCCCTCCACATCGACGCCGATCCCGCGGTGGTCTGGGGGCTCGTCTCCGACATCAACAACATGGGGCGCTGGTCGCCCGAGGTGTTCGAGGCCGAGTGGCTGCACGGCGCCACCGGCCCCGAGGTCGGCGCCCGCTACCGCGGCCACGTCAAGCGCAACGAGATCGGCCCGACCTACTGGACCGAGTGCGAGATCACCGAATGCGTCCCCGGTGAGGTGTTCGAGTTCGCCGTCGTGTTCGGCGACAAGCGGGTCAACACGTGGCGCTACGAGTTCGCCCCGGCACCCGAGGGTGGCACCACCGCGACGGAGTCGTTCCACCTCGTCGACAACGTGCTCACCAAGCTCTGGCGGCCCCTCGGCGGGTTCCTGCGCGAGAACCGCAATCGCCGGGACATGCGCAGGACCCTCGAGCGGGTCAAGGAGGCGGCGGAGGGGTAGCGCGCCACGCGGGGAGCGGGTCGAAGGGCTCGCGGTCGAGGGCGGCTGGATCCACCTCCCCGACGGTCAATCCGCGAACACGCTGCGGCTCAGCTCGACGAAGAACCGGTGGTCGTGGCCCTGGTTCGGGTCGTCGGCGTTGTAGCTCGCGCCCGCGCTCCCGTCCGGTACCCGTTCCTCGGGGTAGATGGCCCCGACCGGGCACACGTCGGGCTGGTAGCAGGCCGTACACGAGGTGCACTCCTCGGTGTTGACGTACAGCAGGCTGTCGGCGAACACCGCGATGTGGTCGGCGGCGGGGCGATGGGTGTTCTCGATCACGCCGCTGCCCGCCTCGTCCTCGGAGAAGAGGACGCCGTCCGCGGCGTTGAACTCGTAGATGCACTGCACCGGACAGACGTCGACGCACGCTCGATCCTTGGTGTCGATGCAGGCCTCGGTGATGATGGCGATGCCGGACATGGGCAGCCTCTCCGTTCGTCGGCGGTGGTCACCAGCGCCGCCGCGGCAAGCCGAGGGCGCCGGCACGCGGCCCTACCCGCTTCGCCGCGAGCCAAGCGTTCCCGCCCTGGGCGAGTTGTCGGTGGGCCATGCGCTACCACGAGGTGCTCCGGGAAGGCGCGTCGGACGGCACCGGTCTGGCGCGGCTCGACCTGCGCCTCGACAACGCGCAGCACCTCGTCATCGCCTGGATCGCGCAGCTGGCGCAGGGCCGAGACTTCGATCTGGACGACGCCGAGGTCATCGACCGCTTCGGACCTGACCTCGGGGGCACAGCCGGACGAACACCGCCTGATGCGGACCGACACGCGGCGAACGACGAACGCCCGGGTCCCTGACCAACTGACGCGCCCGGTACGGCGACGACCGACGGCGCTCGCGAGAGGTGGACCCAGGCCGGTCAGCCGAGCGTGCTCGAACGCGGCGACGGTCTCGGCGACCTCGGCTACGAGGTTCTGCCACGTGCGCACCGAGATCCGGGGTCGAAGGCAGTCCGGGGTCGGGACCAAGTGCCCTTCCGACCGAGACGACGCCGGTCGTACGTTGAACCTGATCGCCCGCCGGGGCGGGGGAGCAGGTCGCCGTGGCACCTTCACCCGAGCACCACGAGGCCGGGGCCGCTCGCGGGGGCGACGCAGCCGACGTCGAAGTCGCCGGTGACGTCAACCCGTCTCGTTCACGTCGACTGGCGCTGATCGCGATCGGTGCGATCGTCGTGATCCTCGTCGTGGTCGTCGCCGTGGTCCTGCGGCGCGACGACGGGACGACGACCGCCCACGACACGACCACGACGACCGACGTCACGACCACCGACGCCCCGTCCACGGGTGACGGCTCGACGACCGAGCGACCGGACCCGACCACCGCTTCACCGGATTCCGGTCCGACGACCGGCACGACCTCCACCCCACCGGCCACATCCACGTCCGCGCCGACCTCTGGCGCGCCGTCCCCCGACTGCCGCGACGGCTGGACCACCCCTGCGCCGGGGTCGGACCTGCGGCGCACCCCGCTCGACCTGATCCGCCGCGACATGGGCATCGAGGGGCAGTTCGAGGTGGTCGAGATGCGGCACTTCACCGGCCCCGAGGTCCCGTGGATCATCGCCCCGCGCCCCGACATCGTGCAGTGGTGGTACGTCAAGGCCCGACTGGCCGACGACCCTGCGTTCGCGGCCCGCTGGCTGGTCGTCTGGCGGCGGCCGCAAGCCCAGGGGATCTCGGCCGCAGCGCCGTTCGCGACGACGGGTTACCGGTCGCCGGACTGGCGGGCCTTCCTCGGCGAAGGAGAGCCGCGTCCAGTGCCCGGCCTGCCCGGCCTGTGGGTGGGGATGGAGTTCGACTTCCTCGTCGGCGAGGACGGTGCGAAGCCCGGTCTCCCCGAGGAGGTCGTCGGCTGCCTCGACGGCACGTAGCGCCACCCCCGGGGCGCCGAGGGTCGCCTGATCTCGGAGCGTTCGCGGAGGCGCCACTCGGAACCGGCGTCCGCGTCAGGCCGCGCAACCAACGTGACCGGTCCACGGGGAACCCCCACCCGCCGCCCGGCGCCGTTTCCACCAGGCCCGCGTCGAGACCCTCACCCGGATCGAGGAGATCTACCGGGCCGTCTTCACCGGACTCGACCGCGAGCACACCCTCCGCCTCGCCCGCTTCACCCTCGCCGGATCCGACGGCCTGTTCATCGCCGCCAACGAGGGCGAGCTCGACCTGGTCGAGGAGTTCGAGCTCCTAGCCCACGCCGTGCTCGGAGCCGCCCGGTCCATGGGCTCGACACCACCACCTGACCCCGGCCGTCGCGGAGCGGACAAGCTGGCGCCATGACCAGCGCGCCACTCGATCCCGACGCCGCCATCGACCGACTCGGCCTCGAACCGCACCCCGAGGGCGGCTGGTTCGCCGAGACCTGGCGGGACCGGGCCGAGGACGGTGGACGCGGCAGCGGCACCGCCATCTACTTCCTGCTCCGCACCGACGAGGCGTCGCACTGGCACCGGGTCGACGCGACCGAGATCTGGCACCACTACGCGGGCGGCCCGCTCCTCCTGTCGATCGCCACCGCCGACGATGGACCGGTGACCGAGATCGTGCTCGGCCCCGACCTCGCCGCCGGCCAGCGGCCCCAAGCGATCGTCCCGGCCGGGGCCTGGCAGGCGGCTCGACCGATCGACGGCGCCGTCCTCGTCGGCTGCACGGTGTCGCCGGCGTTCACCTTCGATGCCTTCGAGCTGGCACCACCCGGCTGGTCGCCCGGTCAGGGGTAGGCCCCTGGCGGTGCCGACCGTCGCCGCAAGGTCGTCAGCGCGTGAAGGCGGCTCCGACGGCGGCCACCCTCCGCGTGACCAGTTCGGTTCGATCCGGGTGGTGTGGCGGATCTGCCGGGACAACGCCTGGTGGTCGTGCTTCGGCAACCCAAGTCCCGCATGGGTTCCAAGCCCGGCACGCCGTCCCACGATGATCTGGTGCGCCGGGACTTCACCGCGTCGGCGCCGAACGAGCTCTGGCTCACCGACATCACCG
>JAAYBP010000194.1 GCA_012730075.1 Acidimicrobiales bacterium
CGGCTCGGATTCCGACGAGGGCGACACCGCCGACGACGGCCCCATCCGCCTCACCGACGCCCGCGGCGAGGTGGTCCTCGACGAGCCCGCCACCGACGTCGTGACCCTGGACTTCACCTACACCGAGATGGTGCTCGCCCTCGGCGTCACGCCGGTCGGGGTCGCCGACGTCGGCTTCTACCGCGACTACGTCCACCAGGACCCGCCCCTGCCGGAGGAGGGCGTGACCGACCTCGGCCTGCGCTCGGAGCCGTCGACCGACCGGATCCGCTCGCTCCAGCCCGACCTGATCATCACCACCACGCTGTCGCTGCCGCAGGTCGACGTGCTGGAGGGGATCGCCCCCGTGCTGTTCTTCGACCCCTCGACCCTCGACGACCCGATGGCCGAGATGCGCTCGACGTTCGCCACCGTCGGCGCCGCGCTGGGCCGCGACGCCGAGGCCGAGGCCGTGCTGGCGGAGCTCGACGAGCGGCTCGAGTCCGGCCGACGGGAGATCACCGACGCCGGCCTCGACGGCACCGAGATCGTGGTCGCCCAGGGCGTCGGGTCGATCGAGGCCCCGCTGTTCCGGCTGTTCACCGACCGGTCGCTGATCATCCAGGTCGCCACCGAGATCGGCCTCGCCAACGCGTGGGATGGCCCCGCCAGCGACTGGGGCTACACCGACTCGACGCTCGAGGGCCTCACCCAGGTCGGCGACGCCTGGTTCCTGGCCATCGCCCTCGACGAGCACGTGGACGCGTTCGAGGAGACCTACGCCTCCAGCCCGGTCGTGCAGAACCTGCCGTTCGTGCAGAACGGGCGGTTCCGGGCCCTCGGCGGCGACGCCTGGCCGTGGGGCGGACCGCGCTCGGCGATCCACCTGGTCGACCGCTTCGTCACCGTCCTCGAGGACGCTTGAGCCAACCGGTGGAGGACTCCTCCCCCGCCGCGCCCGCGGGGACCCTCGGGTCGCCGGGCGCGGCCGACCGCAGCCGCCGACGGGGTGCCGTCGTGGTCGGCGTCGGGGTGGTCGTCCTCGCCGGGCTGGCCGTCTGGCACCTGACGCGGGGCGCGGCCACCGGCCCCGCCGCGGTCGACCTCGGCAACCTGTGGGACGTCGTTCGCGACCGGGCCACCCCCGAGGCGCGCGCCACGCTCACCGGCAGCCGCATCCCCCGGACGCTCGCCGGGCTGCTGGTCGGAGCGTCGCTCGCCGTCGCCGGCGCCCTGTTCCAGACCGGCACCCGCAACGGGCTGGCCGACTCCTCGACGCTGGGGGTCAGTGCCGGGGCGCTCCTCGCGGTGAGCCTCGCCACCACGCTCGGGTGGAACCTGACCGGCCTGCCCCGCGGGTCGGTCGCCCTCGTCGGCGGGCTCCTCGCCGCCGCCCTCGTGTTCGCCATCGCCACCGCGTCCGGCGCCACGCCCAGCCGACTGATCCTCACCGGCGCCGCGGTGCAGATCACCGCGAGCGCGGCGACCGGGCTGATCCTGCTGCTCGACGTCATGGCGGCGGCGGGCCTCGTCTTCTGGGGCCAGGGGACGCTCAGCCAGTTCAACGTCACCAAGGGGCTACAGGCGCTGCCGATCGTCCTCTTCCTCGTGGCGGCGGCCACCGCGGTCGGCCCGCGCCTCGACCTCCTGCTGCTGGGTGACGACAACGTGCGGGCGCTCGGTGGCCACCCGGGCCGGGCCCGGCTGGCCACGGTCGCGGTCGGCGTCGTGCTCACCGCCGTCGCCGTCGCCCTCGCCGGGCCCATGGCGTTCGTCGGCCTCGTCGCCCCACACCTCGCCCGCTGGCTCGGCGTGACCCGTCACCGCTGGCTGTTGCCCGCCGCCGCCGTGTGGGGCGCGGTCATCGTCGTGCTCGCGGACGGCATCAGCCAGTCGGTGACCGCCACCGGCACGATCGGCGAACTGCCCGCCGGGCTCACCACCGCGCTCCTCGGGGCGCCGGTGCTGCTCGTGCTGGCCCGGCGGGCGGGCGCCGGTGGGCTCGACTCCGGCTCGGTCGGCACCGGTGGGTCGCGCCGACCGCCGCGGCTCCTCCCGCTGACGGCGCGTCGGGGCGGGTGGTTGCTGGTCGGCGCCGCGTTCGTCGGCGTGCTCGTCGTCGTCACCCTCCAGTCGCTCGGCACCGGCGACACGTCGCTCGGCTGGGGCCAGGTCGTCGACGCGCTGCGCGGGGTCGGCGACCCGATCGCCCACGACATCGTCGTCGCCGACCGGCTCCCCCGTGCCCTGGTGTCGATCCTCGCCGGCGCCTCGTTCGCGGTCGCCGGCGCCGTGCTCCAGGCGGTCGGACGGAACCCGCTGGCCGAGCCGACCGTGCTCGGGATCAGCGGGGGCGCGGCGGTCGCCTCGCTGGCCCTGCTGATCGCCTTCCCCCAGGTGCCCGCCGGCGCCCTGCCGCTCGCCGCCTTCGCCGGGGGCACGCTCGCCCTCGTGGTGGTCGTGGTGGTCGCCTGGCGCGGTGGCCTCGCCCCCGAGCGGCTGCTGCTGGTCGGCGTCGCCGTGTCCGCCATCGGCAAGTCGATCGGCGACCTGCTCGTGATCACGTCGGGACCGCAGCTCACCCAGGCGCTGGTGTGGCTGGTCGGGTCGACCTACGGGCGGACGATGACCGACGTGGCCGCCCTCGCCCCGTGGACCCTGACGCTCATCCCGCTCCTGTGGATCGCGGGGCGGCGGCTCGACCTGCTCGCCCTCGGCGACGACGCGCCCCGGGCGCTCGGCGTGCACCTCGATCCGACCCGCATCGCCCTCCTCGCCGCCGCCGTGCTGCTGACCTCGGCGTCGATCGCCACCGTCGGGGCGATGGGGTTCATCGGCCTGGTCGGCCCCCACCTCGCCCGCACCGTCGCCGGCAACGACCACCGGCGGCTCATCCCCCTCGCCGCGGTGTCCGGCGCGGCGATGGTCGTCGTGGCCGACCTGATCGGCCGCACGGTGATCGCCCCCCGGCAGATCCCCTCCGGCCTCGTCGCCGCCCTCCTCGGTACCCCGCTGTTCCTGCTGCTCCTCTGGCGCTCCGGCCGCCGCGCCCCCGCCTGACCCCCGGACCGGATGGTGCCCGGCACCCGTGGACCGGTCGTCATCGCGCATCTGACACAGTGAGCGGACGAACCTGTCCGGTGGCTGCGTCGGAAGCGTGATCTCGGTCGGGTGGGCATGGGCTGGCGGGGACACGGGTACTGGAGAGCCCGGAACGGCACCGCACGGTGACCGGATCGGGTCGACGAGGACCCCGCGAAGCCGCTACCCGGATCGAGGCGTCACCGTGCCCACGCTCCCCGGCCGTACCGCCGACCTGGCTCGTGCCCAGCTCGGTCTGCTCACCCGGGCCCAGCTCATCGAGGCGGGTTGGAGCGCCCGAACCGTCCGTCGGCGGGTACTCGACGGTTCGCTCGTCGCGGTCGGCGCCCGGACCTTCCGCCTCGCGTCGGCCGAGCCCACCACCCGGAGCATCGTGCTCACCGCCCAGCTCGATCGGGGCGCCGTCGGGTCGCACCGGACGGCGGCGTGGTTGCTGGGCGTCGCCGATGAGCCGAGCCTGATCGACGTCAGCGTGGCGAAGGGCCGCCCGATGCAGGTGCCGACCGACGGCGACCGCGTCCTGCGGATCCACTCGTCGACCAACCTGCCGCCCGACGACCTCGTCGTGGTCGACGGGATCGAGGTCACCAACCTCGCCCGCACCCTGCTCGGGGTCGCCGCGCTCGTCCCCCACGAGGTGACCCCCGATGCGCTGCTCGACATGGTCGCCGTCGCCGTCGAGCAGGGTCTGGCGTCGATGGCCTGGCTGGAGTGGATGCTCGAACGGCGCCGGTGCCGCGGCCGCAACGGGGTCGCCGCGCTGGAGGCCGCCCTCGGGGCGTACGCCACGATCGGCCCGACCGAGAGCTTCCTCGAACGACGGTTCCTCGAGCTGATAGCGGCCGCCGGGCTACCTCGCCCGCTGCTCCAGCGGCGGATCGAGCGGCGCCACGGTCGGGCGGCCCGGGTCGACTTCCTCTACGAGGATCAGCGCGTCGTGGTCGAGACCCTCGGCTACGCCTTCCACCGTACGCCCGACCAGATCACCGCCGACACGATGCGCGCCAACGAGCTCCAGGTGCAGGGGTTCACCGTCCTGCAGTTCACGGCCCGGACGCTCGACCGCGAGCCCGACGACGCGATGGCCGTCCTCGCCGCCGCCCTCGACCCTCCCCCGGCTTTCGACTCCCCTGCTTCTGACACACCCAGCGGACAGAAGTGACCGTCCGGAGCGAGAGAACGGGAACGGGTCCGCCGCTCCCCGCTTCTGACGCAGCCACCGGACAGGACTGTCCGCCCCCTGTGTCAGAACGGGATCGGGTCGTGCCTTGGATGCCATCCGGTCCTGGGCACGCCGCCTCCCGCGACTGGAGCGGGTTCAGTCGTCGTCGGTGGTGGACTCGACGGGGCTGTCGGCGTGGCGCCAGTAGGCGACGAGGGACACCGCCTCGCGGGGCAGGCCGATCTCGCGGCGCACGTAGCGGCGGACCGCGGTCATCGCCCGGCTCTCGCCGCCGCCCCACACGTACGGCGA
>JAAYBP010000195.1 GCA_012730075.1 Acidimicrobiales bacterium
GGCGACGACGCCGACGATCGCGCTGGCGAGCAGGACGACGGCCGCGGCGGCGATGGCGAGGCGGCGGGTCCGGCGTTCGGCGGAGCCGGCGGCGCGGACCGCGGAGACGGCGGAGAGCGCCGCTTCGGTGTCGGTGGTCCGCTCGACGTCACCGCGCAGGTCGGCCGCGGCGTCGCGGAGCAGGTGGTCGACGTTCACGGGGTGACCTCCGGGTCGGCGGGGGAACGGGTGGTGGTCTTGGCGGCGTCGGCCTCGCCGTCGCCATCGGTCCTGGTCTCGCGTCCGTCGCCAGGGGCGTCTAGGCGGGCGGCAAGGGCGGTGCGGCCCTGGTGGAGGAGGGCCTTGGCCGTTCCCTCCGCGCACTCCATCGTGCGGGCGACGTCGGCCACGCTGGCGTCGCCGACGTAGAACAGCACGAGCGCGGTCGCCTGGCGCGCCGGAAGGTCGCGGACCCGGGCCCAGAGGTCGGATGGGTTCGCGGCCGGGTCGTCGGCGGTCGGTTGTGGGCGGGCCGCGACACGGGTGAGGGCTCGCCGCTCGGAGCGACGGCGCCGTCCCGCCGAGGTGGCCAGGTTGACCGCGACCCGGCGGACCCACGCGCCGGGCCGCTCGTAGTCGGCGATGCGATCCCACTCACGGAACGCGCGCAGCAGGGCCTCCTGGGCGACGTCCTCGGCGAGTGCCCGGTCGCCGGTCAGGGCGGTGACGAGGGCGACGAGCCGCGGGTGCTCGGACCGGAAGAGGTCGGCGAAGGCGTTCTCGGCCGCGGGGGCCGGACGTTCGTGCCTCGGGTCGTCGGTCATCTGACGAGCGTCGGTCGTGCTGCGGTCATGGCGCTCGTTCGGCTCGGCGATCCGGCCATCCGGCGCCGCGTCATCGCCGCGGCGCGGGCCGGGGCTCGGAACGGGCCGGTCCACGGCGCCGGCGGTGGTTCCCACAGACTCCACACGCCCGAGCGGCCTGAGGGGTTTAGCGGGGATGCCAGGACGCGACCCAGCGGACGCCGGCGTCCTCGAAGCCCAGGCGCTCGTACCAGCCGCGGGGCCAGTCGTCGGCGAGGGCGTGCAGCCAGATCACGTCGCAGCCGGCCTCCCGCGCCCGGCGTACCGCGTCGAGCACGACCGCGGTGGCGAGGCCCCGGCCGCGGTGGGCGGGATCGGTCATCACCGCGGTGACCTCGGCGGTCGCCCCGTCGACGCGGAGCTGGGTCGACGCGATCGGCACCCGGTCGGCGTCGAGCACGGCGAGGTCGACCACGCGCACGTGGGCGTCGTTCAGCGGCTCCCGTCGGATGAGGTCGGCCACCGCGTCGTGGCCGATACCGGGGACCTCCCGTCGCCACGCCGGGCCCCACAGGCGGGCCATGACCTCGGTCGTGACCGCCTCGACCCCCGTGGACGGTGGCGGGGTGGCCACGTCGGGGCCGAGCACCATGAGCCGCTCCTCGTCGAGGTCACCGCCGAGGCCGGTGGGCAGGGGGTGCTCCGCCACGACCCGCCGGTGGTCGAACCGCCCCAGCACCCGGTCGGCGAGCGCCCGCAGGTCGGCCGCCGCTAGCGGAGCGTCGAGCCAGAGCGAGTTGTGCTCGTAGGACGCCGGGATCCGGGGGTCGAGCACCGCTGTGGCGCCGTCGAGGTGGACCACCGCGGCAGCCCGGCGCTCGGCGAGCCGGCGCTCGGACCCGGCGGCGCGGGCGACCCGGTCGTCGGGCGCGGGGAGGCCGGTCGGCTCGCTGAACGCACCGTCGGGGCCGGGCCGCCAGGGCACGACGGCGGTCACCGCGGCGGCGGGCAGCGGGCCGTACAGGTGCGGGAACCGCATCGACTCCGGGTCGCCGGGGACGCCGGGTTCCCAGCGGACCGGGTCGGTCAGGCGGGCGGGGTCGACGACCAGCAGCAGCAGGTCGTCGCGCCCCGCGTACAGCCGGTTGGCGGGCAGGGGGACCTGCTCGGGGGTCGACAGGTGGACGAAGCCGTCGGTGCCCTCGGCCGGCGTGACGAGCGAGGGCGGCGCCAGCGATCCCAGCGTGAGCGCCGCCCGCCACGCCGTCGCCGTCGTGATGTGCACCAGCATCGTCGGCGTCGCGCTCGGGGTCGGTGCGTCGGTCACCCGCGCACGCTAGGTCGGAGGTGCGCCCCCGGCCCGCAGCGCGCCGGTCGGTCCATCCGTTCTGAC
>JAAYBP010000196.1 GCA_012730075.1 Acidimicrobiales bacterium
CGGGTTCGCTGTCGTACCCGACCGGTAGCTTCGGGCCCGTGCAGGACGCGCTGTTCGGAGCCGACGCCGAGGTCGAACCGACCTGGACCGTGCCCGACCTGTCGCGCGCGGTCGGCCGCCTCATCGAGCAGGCGTTCCCCGGCGAGATCTGGGTTACCGGCGAGATCCGAGACCTCCCGCCGCCCGGCGATGCCCGCCGCAACCGGCCCCACCTCTACTTCGACCTCGTCGAGCCCGCCCCCGACGGCGGCGCCGTCGAGGCCCGGCTCCCCGTCGTGCTGTGGAACAGCGACCGCAAGCGGGTCAACCGCGACCTCCGCCGGTCGGGGGTGCGCGTCACCACCATGGAGAGCGGCGTCGACGTGCGCATCCGCGGGCGCGTCCGGTGGTGGGGGCCCGGCGGGCGCTACCAGCTCCAGATGACGGGCATCGACCCGGACTACACGCTCGGGCGCCTGGCGGCCGACCGGGCCGCGGTGCTCGCCCGGCTCGAGGCCGACGGTCTCCTCGACCGCAACCGGGCCGTCCCCTTCCCCCGCCCGCCCGAGCGGATCGGCGTCGTCACCAGCCTCGGCAGCGCCGCCCACGCCGACGTCCGCCGCATCCTCGGCGCGGCCCGCCTGCTCCACCTCGTCGTCGAGCTCGACGCCCGCACCCAGGGGCCCGACGCGATCACCACCATCCCCCGGGCCATCGCCGCGGCGGTCGAGGCCCGCGTCGACGTCGTCCTGCTCGTCCGGGGAGGGGGCTCGAAGGTCGAGCTCGCCTGCTTCGACCGCGAGGAGATCGCCCGCGCCGTCGCCGGGTGCCCCGTCCCGGTCATCACCGGCATCGGCCACGAGATCGACGACAGCGTCACCGACCGCGTCGCCCACACCGTCGCCCCCACGCCCACCGGCGCCGCCGCGGTCGTGGCCGGCGCGGTGATGGCGGCACGCGACCGGGCCGAGGCGGCCTGGGCGACGATCGCGGCCACCGCCGGGCGCGATCTCGACCGGCGGCGCTCGACCCTCGACGCCACCGCCCGCCGGGTGGCCGCCTCGGCGGGGGCCCGGCTCCACGCCGGCGACCGGGCCATCGAGCAGGCCCGGGCGCGCGTGCGCCGCCGCGGGCCGGCCGCCCTCGCCGGGGCCGAGGCCCGCCTCGACGCCACGTCCGCGTCGATCCGCCGCGTCGCCCGGCGCGACCTCGGCGCCGAGGGCCACCGCATCGACGCCGCCGCCCACCGGCTCTCCGTCCGGGTCGGTCCCCTGCTCGACCGGCGCGACCGCGACCTCGCCGCCCTCGCCGCCCGCGTGCGCGCCGCCGACCCCGAGCGCGCCCTCGCCCGGGGCTGGACCCTCACCTACGGGCCGCGCGGTCTCGTCCGCGGCGCGGCCGATGTGGCGGTGGGCGACGAGCTGGTCACCCACACCGCCAGCGGACCGATCGCCAGCACCGTCACCGACACGACCCCGCCCGACGGGGCAGGATCCTCCGATGGCTGACGCGCCCGCCCCCGACGAGCCCGAGAGCTACGCCGCCGCCGTCGACGAGCTCGAGGCGATCCTCACCGAGATCGAGGACGACGCCGTCGACGTCGACGTGCTCACCCGGCGCGTCGCCCGCGCCGCCGTGCTGATCCGCTGGTGCCGCGGCCGCATCGACGGCGCCCGGGTCGACGTCGAGCGCATCGTCGCCGAGCTCGAACCCGAGGCCGAC
>JAAYBP010000197.1 GCA_012730075.1 Acidimicrobiales bacterium
CGCGACGACCTCCTGGCCCGCAGCGGCGGGAACCCGTTCTTCCTGGAGGAGCTGGTCGCCCTGGTCGACTCGACCACCACCGGCCGGGGCGCCCGCCCCGCGGGGCCAGGGGGCGCCGCGGGCGGGGCGGGAGCGGTGACCGCGGCCGGTTCGCCGCGGGTCGCCCTACCCGACACCCTGCGCGGCATCGTCGCCGCCCGCCTCGACGCCCTCGACCCCGACGAGCGGGCGGTCCTCACCGACGCCGCGGTGATCGGCCGGCGGGCGCCGGTGTCCGCGCTGCACGAGATGGTCGACACGCTCCACCGCCGGGTCGACTTCGAGGCCGTGGTCGCCCGCCTCGTCGAGGCCGAGCTGCTCGAGCTCGATCGGGGCTACTGGGAGTTCCGGTCCGAGATCGCACGGGAGGTCGCCTACCGCACGCTGCCGAAGGCCGAGCGGGCCAAGCGCCACGCGGGCATCGCGGCCTGGCTCGAGCTCCGGGCGCTGACCGCGGCGGGCCTCGAGCCCGACCGGCTGCCATCGGACGATGCGCTCGTCGGGGTGTCGGCGATCGACGACGCCACCGTCAACCGCACCGCCCACCACTGGGCGGCGGCGTCCGAGCTGGTGCGGGAGATGGGACCGGTGGACAAGGTCCCCGCCGATTCAGCGGTCCGAGCCGTCGTGTGGCTGGCCGCGGCCGCCCGCCGGGCCCAGCGCCGCGACCTGCTGCCGGCCGCCGCCCGTGCCTACGACCGCGCCCTCGACCTGGCGACCCCGGTCGGCGAGCCCGTCGCCGACCGGGAGGGGGGCCGGTCGGACGACCTCGCGGCGGGCGTCGCGGCGGGTGGTGTCGCGGCGGGTGATCCGGCCGACGACATGGAGGCCCGGCGGCGCCGCCTCCTCGTCAGCCGGGCCCGGGTGCGCACCGAGCGATGGGATCTCGACGGTGCCCGCGACGACGCCGAGACGGCCCTCGCCCTCGCGACGGCGGTCGGCGACCGCACGATCGAGGCGGCCGCCATCGTCCGCCTCGGCGACATCGATCACCGGCGGGGCGACCTGTCCGCCGCCCTGCGACGCCTTCGGGCCGCCGCCGACCGCTTCGCCGCCGAGGGCGACGCCCGGGGCGAGGGCGAAGCGCTCCGGCTGCTCGGCCTGACCCAGGTGTTCGCCGGTGACCCGCGTTCGGCGATGCTCACCTTCGAGGAGGCGGAGGTCGCCCTGGCCGGCACCGGCGACGACGCCGATCTCGGGTGGGTCGCCCAGAACAAGGCGTGGGCCGCCCTGCTGGTCGGCGAGCTCGATCACACCGAGTCCGAGGTCGAGCGGTCGACGCTCCTGTTCCAGCGGGCGGGCGACGTCGTCGGCGCGTCGTGGGCGGCGGGCCTGCTCGCCTTCGTCCGCTTCGCGCAGGGCAGGGTCGACGAGGCCGAGGCCCTGGCGTCGCGGATCCTCGAGGAGGCCGACGGCCACGGCGACCGGTGGGCGGCGGCGATGATGCGCAGCCTGATCGCCTCGATCCGCCTGTGGGCCGGGCGGGTCGACGAGGCGCTCGCCCTGTCGACCGAGGCCACCCAGGGGTTCCGCGAGCTGGGCGACCCGTGGGGGCTCGTCATCGCCCTGGGCACCAACGGCCGGGCCCTCGCCATGGCGGGCCACGTCGAGGACGGTTTCGCGGTGCTGGCCGACTGCCGGCCGAAGCGGACCGACGGCGGTGGCGCGACGGGGGTCGAGGGCCCCGAGATGGCGATGGTCGCCCTCGCGGTGCAGATCGGCGAGCCCGAGCGGGTCGCGTCGATCCTCGGCCGAGCCGCCGAGGCGTCGATCGGCACCCTCGGCACCGAGGAACGCGACGCCACCCTGGCGCTCGCCGCGCTCCAGCGGGGCGAGGTCGCCGGTCCGGTGCCTTCGACCGACCGGGCCTTCGGCGCGGCGATCGCCGCCCTGGTGCTCGCCGCCCGGGGCGACGTCGAAGCTGCCATCCGCACCGCCGACGCGGCGTCGGGGGCGGACGACGCCACCTACCTGGATCGCATCACCGCCGACGTCGCCGCCGGCCTGGCCCTGGCGCGCTCGGACCGCCCCGACGACGCCCTCGCCCGCCTCGATCGGGCACGCGACGCCGCGGCCGCCACCTCCGACCGCATCGCGCCGGCGGTCGTCGCCCTGGCCCGGGCGATCGTCGCGGGCGCGTCGGGCGCCACCGATCCCGTCGAGGAGCGCACCGAGGCCGCCGTCGCGCTCGCCCGCCTCGGCCTCTCCGCCACCGGCTGGGAGACCGCCTTCTGCCTCGCCGCGGGCGTCCGCCCCCCGCAACCGGTGAGCTGAGCCGCCCGGGTCCCCTTCCGTCGGCGAGAGGCGCGCGACGGGTGTCCAGCACCAGGCACGCGCGTGCCGGCGGAAGGGGGAGTGAGCCTCAGCTCGGCTGCTTGGTGACCCGGAGGTAGGGCTTCTTGGCCTCGAAGCCGGCCGGGAAGGCGGCGGTGGCCTCGTCGTCGGAGAGCGCCGGCGAGATGATGACGTCCTCACCCTGCTTCCAGTCCGACGGGGTCGCGACCTTGTGGTTCGCGGTGAGCTGGAGCGAGTCGATCACGCGGAGGATCTCGTCGAAGTTGCGGCCGGTCGACGCCGGATAGGTGAGGTTGAGCTTCACCTTGTTGTCCGGGCCGATCACGAACACGGTCCGCACGGTCAGGGTGTCGTTGGCGTTCGGGTGGATCATGTCGTAGAGATCCGCCACCTTGCGGTCCTCGTCGGCGATCAGCGGGTAGTTGAGCGAGTGGCCGGTGACGTCCTTGATGTCGCCGTCCCAGCCCTTGTGGCTGCCGAGGCCGTCGACCGAGAGGCCGATCACCTTGACGCCCCGCTTCTCCCACTCCGGCTTGAGCTCGGCGACCCGGCCCAGCTCGGTGGTGCACACCGGCGTGTAGTCCTTGGGGTGGGAGAACAGCACCGCCCAGCTGTCGCCCTTCCACTCGTGGAAGTCGATCGTGCCCTCGGTGGACTCGGCGGTGAAGTTGGGGGCGTCGTCGCCCAGGCGGACTGCCATCGGTGTCTCCTCGTCTGCTTCGTCAGGTGTCTTCGGTTCGGGTCTCGTTCCGGGTCCGATGATCCGGATCCCTATCGGTCCGAAACCCGACCTACCTTGTCGGGTATTCCCCTGGGTGTCAACCCGGAGCGGAGATTCCCCGCGGAGCGGGTCGACGGCGGTTCAGCGACGGTCAGCGGGCGTCGCGCTCGAGGGGGATCCCGTGGCCGAGGCGACCGGGGTCCTGGGCGGCCAGGCGCTCGCGGATCTCGTCGGGGACGTCGTGGTCCGGTTCGTGCTCGGGTACCACCACCGGCGCCGCCCGCCACTCGTCGCCGACGTCGACCTCCAGGAACACCGACCGGGCCGCGGGGAGGGCGTGGCGGAGGTTGCGCCGGACGCGGGCGGTCACCTCGGTGGCCTCGGGGAGGCTCAGCGCGTGGTCGAGGCGGACCCGGGCCGCGACGAGCAGGTCGTCGGGGCCGACGTTGCGGGTGCGCAGGGCGGTGACCTCGAGCACCGACGGGTCGACGGCCAGCGCGGCCTCGATCACCTCCAGGTCGCGCCCGGCGGCGGACGTGCCCACCACTAGGGGGCGGGTCAGGGCCAGCACCACGAGGGCCGTCGCCGCGGCGATGGCGGCGACCGCCAGCGTGGCGATCCGCTCGGCATCGCCGCCGGCGTCGACCGCGACCGTGAGGCCGTCCCCCGCGCCACCTCCGTCGCCCACCGCGACGGCGAGTGATCCGGCCGCGGCGAGCAGCGACCCGAGCACGGCGATCGCCTCGACCAGGGCGACGGGCACCACCGGGGTGTCGGCCCGACGCAGGTACCGGAGCCACCCGGCCCGGCCGCGCTCGACGTCCGCCGCCCGCCCGGCGACGACGAGGCGGGCGACGGTCAGCGCCGCCGCCACCGCGACCGCCGCCACCGCCGGGGTCAGGTCGGTCGTCGTCGCGGCGGAGCCGTCCGTGGTGGAGGGGGAGCCGGGGCCACCGGCGGCCGTGCTCCCGGCGAGGAAGCTCGCCACCGCCGCGGCCGCGGCCAACAGCGCGACCCCCGCGACGAACGGCCAGAAGTGGTGCTCGCGGCCCCGACCCCCGGAGCCCGGCGCCGCCCAGCGGGCCCGGTCGGCCCGCCGCTCGGCCCGCGCGACCAGCACCTGGTGGATCGCCGAGGCCCCCGCGACCGCCGCGACCGCGACGAGGACCACCCGTCCGGGCGCCCACCGGGCGGTACCGGGTACCGCGTCCCCGTCGGCGCCGGTCAGCCCGGCGGCGGCGCCCACCGCGACGGTCGCCGCCACCCCGCAGGCGACGGCGACGATCTGCACGGGAGGGCGCACACGAGCGCGCCGACGGGTCGCGGCCACGCTCCGATCGTACGGGCGTTCCTACGCCGATCCGTGGCGCGACGTCAGCGGGCGGCGTGGGCGTCGAGGAGGCGGGCCACCGCCGCGGTGACGCGACGGCCGGTGGGGACGTGGAGGAACTCGTTCGGCCCGTGCGCGTTGGAACCGGGGACGAGCACCCCGGTGATCACGAACTGGGCGGCGGGGAACCGGTGCCCGAGCATCGCCATGAACGGGATCGTGCCGCCGACGCCGACCGCTCCGGGCGGGGCGCCGAACACGGAGGTCGAGGCGTCGTCGAGCGCGGTCGCGAGCCAGTCGGCGGTCTCCGGCGCGGCCCAGCCCGCCTCGCTGGCCTGCACGTCGAGGGTCACGATCGCCTCGGGCGGCAGGTCGGTCGTCAGCGCCTCCTCCAGCACCTCGCGGGCGCGGTCGGGGTCGGTCTCGGGGTGGAGGCGGATCGACAGGGCGACCTCGGTGTGGGCCCGCTGGACGTTCCCGGCCACGTGCGGCTCCGGCGCCCCGCCGACCCCGGTGATCGACAGCGAGGGGCACCACGTCGAGTCGAGGAGCTGCTCGACCGGGTCGGCGTCGGGGGCGCGCCCCGCCCACGGCATCTCGCCGGCCACGTCGACCCCGGCCGCGACCGCCTCGATCGCCTGGTGGCGGCGCTCGTAGGGGATCGGACCCTGGAGCTCGCCGAGGCGGATCGTGCCGGTCGCCGGGTCCTCGACCCGGTCGAGCAGGTGGCGGACGATCCGGAACGACGACGGCACCACGCCGCCGGCCTGCCCCGAGTGCACGCCCTCGGTGAGCACGTCGACGCGCAGGCGGGCCTGGATGAGCCCTCGCAGCGACGTGGTGAGCCAGAGGCGGGACTCGTCGGGTGCCCACGAGTCGAGGCACACGACGAGCGACGGCGTGCCGATGCGTTCGGCGAGGTGCTCGACGTAGGCGGGCAGGTCCGGGCTGCCGGACTCCTCGCTCGCCTCGATCAGGAGCACGCACCGGGCGTGGGAGCCGCCGGCCGCCCGGACCGCCTCGATCGCGGTGAGCGACGCGAACGCCGCGTAGCCGTCGTCGCCCCCGCCGCGGCCGTAGAGGCGGTCGCCGTCGAGCACCGGCTCCCACGGTCCGAGGCCGTCGCGCCACCCGTCCATCGGCGGCTGCTTGTCGAGGTGGCCGTACAGGAGGACGGTGTCCGCGCCGTCCCCGGCGCCGGTGTGGTTCCCGGCGTCCCCGGGGGTCGGGCCGGTGGCGGGCACCTCGGCGTACACCAGCGGGGTGCGCCCGTCGAGGCGCACGACCTCGACCGTGAGGCCGGGGATGTCGCGGGCCGCCATCCACGACGCGACCAGCTCCGCGGCGCGGTCCATGTGGCCGAGCGCCGCCCAGTCGGGTTCGTACTCCGGGCTCACGTTGGGGATCCGGATGTACTCGGTGAGGGCGGGGACGATCTCGTCGGTCCAGGTCGAGGCCACGAGGTCGTCGACGGCGGCGGCGTCGAGCGGCATGGGCCGAGCATCCCACGCCCCGCCCGATCCCGTGCCCCGCCCCGTGTCCCGATCCCGTGTCCCGGCCTCCGCTCGACCGCACGCCTGGCCTCGTCGGGCCGTTCGGTTCGTGGGAGGCTGCGGCCCATGGGCCGCGACAGCCGGGTGATCGACGGCCCGGCCGTCGACGCCGGGGATGGCCACGTGACCCGGGGGGCCGACTGAACGGCGCCGCGGCGCTGGAGGTCGTCGTCGCCGCCGACGAGGTCGACCTGGCGTCGGGGCTGCTGTGGTCGGCCGGGGTCGGAGCGGTCGCCGAGCACCCCGAGCCGGACGGTCGGGTGCGGCTCCGCACCGACGTCCCGCCGGGTGGCCGGACGGCGGTTCATGAGGCGCTCCGCACCGCCGGTGGCCGCTGGACGGTCGAGGAGGTCACCGTCGACGACGGCCTCGACGCCTGGCGGGAGCACGCCCCGGTCGTGCCGGTCGGGGATCGTCTGCTGATCCGCCCCCCGTGGGTGCCGCTCCCCGACGGGCCGGACGAGGCGGCCGGGGGGTTCGCGCCGGACGGGCGGATCGTGCTGGAGATCGATCCGGGGCGGGCCTTCGGCCACGGCGCCCACCCGACGACGGTGCTGTGCCTGGAGGCCGTCGAGCGGCTGCTCGGGGACGGGCCACCAGGAGGAGGACTCCCTCGGGGCCGTTCCGGCGACGCGGCCGTCGTCGGGACCGGACCCGTCGGGGGAGGCGTCACCGGGAACGGGGTCGTCGGCCCGGGAGCGGAGGCCGTCGTCAGGGTGGCGGACGTCGGGTGCGGGAGCGGGGTGATCGCCGTCGCCGCCGCCCGCCTCGGGGCCGGCGAGGTGATCGCGGTCGACGTAGATCCGGCCGCGGTCGACGCCGCCGCCGGGAACGCACGCCACAACGCCGTCGACGACGTCGTCGCCGTCCACCTCGCCGCCGACCCGGACGCCCCGCTCGCCGACCCGCGCGCGCCGCTCACCGCCGACCCGGACGCACTCGCCGACCCGGGTCGCTTCGACCTGGTCGTCGCCAACATCGGGGCGGCGACGCTCGTGTCGCTCGCCGATCACCTGCGGGCGGCGGCCCGGGGACCGCTCGTCCTGAGCGGCACCCTCGACCCCCCTCCCGCCGAGGTCGTCGCCGCCTACGGCGGGCCCTCGGTGGTCGAGGTCGTCGCCCGCGACGGGTGGACCGTCCTGGTCGTCGCCCCCGGCTCCCCACCCGGGCAGGCGTAGTCGGCCCACCCCCCGGAATGCCTGCGTCCGGTCCGGGGGGCGGCGGATACGGTGGCGCCGTGGAGTGAGCACCGGTCCTGCCGTTCCGTGTCCGACCGGAGGTCGCCCGATGCCCCCTGCACCCGTCACCATCGCCGCCCGCGCCATCCGCGTCGAGCGCGGCGGCACCACCGTCCTCGACGGCGTCGACCTGACCGCGTCCGCGGGGGAGCGGATCGGCCTGGTCGGGCCGAACGGGGTCGGCAAGTCGACGCTCCTCGCCGTGCTCGCCGGCCGGCTCGAACCGGACGACGGCGACGTCGTGCTCACCCCGCCGTCGGCCACGGTCGCCCTGCTCGCCCAGGAACCGGCCCGCGACGACGAGTCCGGGCGCGAGCGGATCGCCCGCCGGACCGGTGTCGCCGCCGCCCAGGCGGAGCTCGACACCGCCACCGGGGATCTAGCCGCCGGCGTGCCCGCGGCAGACGACCGTTACGCGGCCGCGCTCGACCGCTGGCTCGCCCTCGGCGGCGCCGACCTCGACGCCCGGCTCGGCACCGCCGCGGCCGACCTCGGCCTGGCGGCGGCCGTCCTCGACCAACCGTCCTCGACGCTGTCGGGTGGCGAGGCCGCTCGGGTGGAGCTGGCCGCCGTCCTGCTGACCCGGGCCGACGTCCTCCTGCTCGACGAGCCGACCAACGACCTCGACTTCGACGGCCTGGACCGCCTCGAGAGGTTCGTCCGCCGGCATGCCGGTGCGGTCGTCGTCGTGTCGCACGACCGGGAGTTCCTCGACCGCACCGTCACCGCGGTCGCCGAGGTCGACGAGCACCGTCGGACCGTCACGACGTACCGGGGTGGCTGGTCGGCCTACCTGGACGAGCGGGCCACCGCCCGTCGCCACGCCGAGGAGGCCTACGCCACCTACGCCTCGACCCGAGATGAACTGCGCGCCCGCAGCCAGCAGGTGCGCGAGTGGTCGGCGCGGGGGGTCGGCCGGGCGAAGCGATCCGGCGAGACCGACAAGTTCATCCGCCACCATCGAACGCAGACCAGCGAGAAGATGGCGGGCAAGGCGGCCCGGGCCGACCGGATGCTCGAACGCCTCGACGAGGTCGACAAGCCGTTCGAGGGGTGGGAGCTGCGCCTGACGCTGGCCGCGTCCGAGCGCAGCGGCGACGTGGTCGCGGCGCTGAGCGGGGCGGTGATCGAGCGGGGCGGGTTCCGCCTCGGCCCGGTCGACCTGGAGGTGCGGTCCGGCGACCGGATGGTGGTGTCGGGCGCCAACGGGGCCGGGAAGTCGACGTTCGTGGGTGCCCTGCTCGGCCGGGTTCCGCTCGTCGCGGGATCCGGGCGCGTGGGGCCGTCGGTGAACGTCGGTGAGATCGAGCAGCTCCGCCACCGGTTCTCCGGGCCCGGCCCGTCGGATCCGGGGCCGTCACGCTCGTCCGAGGGAGGCGCGTCGGGCTCGCTGCTCGACGCGGTGATGGCCGAGACGGGGCTGACGGTGTCGGAGGCCCGCTCTTTGCTCGCCAAGTTCGGCCTCGGCGCCGACCACGTCGGTCGACCGGCCGCCTCGTTGTCGCCGGGGGAGCGCACCCGGGCCTCGCTCGGCCTGCTGATGGCGGTCGGGGCGAACTGGCTGGTCCTCGACGAGCCGACCAACCACCTCGACCTGCCGGCGATCGAGCAGCTCGAGGCGGCCCTCGCGACCTGGACCGGCACGCTGCTCGTCGTCTCCCACGATCGCCGCTTCCTCGACGCCATCGCCGCCGACGGCACCCGGCACCTCCACGTCGAGGCCGGCCGGGTCACCGAGCGCCCCTGACGCGCCGGGGGTGCTCAGGGTTCGAGGCGGAGGCGGGGGCGGCCGTCGGCGACGGTGATGGTGGCGGGGATGCCGAGCAGGTCGTCGGGATCGTGGTCGCCGGCCGGGCCGGCGAGGGTGACGACCTCGCCCTTGCGATCGCCGGCGAGGATCGTGAGGTCCAGCGCGATCGTGCCCGGCCCGCGCTCGGCGGCGTCGACGACGATCGCGTCGTACGTGCC
>JAAYBP010000198.1 GCA_012730075.1 Acidimicrobiales bacterium
CAACGCTCACCTCCACGGGGAGACGACGAACCCGAACGACCGAAGGACCGGCCGGAGGGTTCTCCCTGGAATCTTCCCGGCCACTCGGAACGCGAGGGACGGGGACGAAAAGTGGATCGGAGGACCGGTGTTGCGCTCTGGTCCTCGAAGAGCGTGCCGACACCTTATCGAACACATGTACCCACATCAACCCGAACGGACGAAATCCTCGTCCCGGGCGCGACTGACCCGCACGGTCACCGGACCGGCGCCTCCGGTCGGCCGCGCCACCAGACGAGCCCCCAGAACGCGCCGGCGGCGAGCAGGCCCACGCCGAGCGCGGCGGCGGGCGGGAGGCCGGCGGTCGAGACGAAACCCTCGATCAGGCCGGTGGGGACGAGCCAGAGGGCCACGCCGAGGACGGTCTCGGCGGCGGCGCGCGCCTCGGCGACCAGCGCCTCGCCGCGGGACCGCCAACCGGGGGCGACGAGGGCGGCGCCGATGCGGAGGCCGGTCGCGCCCGCGACCGTGACGAGGCTCCACTCCAGGAGGCCATGCGGCGCGAGGTGGGTCAGCACGTACCCGCCGCCCCCTCCAGCGACCAGCAGCCCGACGACCAGCCCGACGATCATGCCGTTGTAGAGGAGCAGGGCGGCGGTGGCGAGGCCGCCGGTCATGCCGCCCGCGAGGCACAGGATCGACACCCGGATGTTGTTGGTGAAGATCGTGGTCGAGAACGAGGCCTGATCGGCGGTCGACGCCGCTGTCCCGCCTCCGGTCGGGTCGACGTCGGCCGCCCGGCGCGACAGGGAGCTGACGTCGGCGACCGCCCGCGCGGTGGCCGGGTCGTGGTGGGCCCAGAGCGCGAAGCCGATGCTCGGTCCCCAGAGCAGCAGGAACGCGACGGCGAGCAGGCCGGGGCGCTCGCGGACCCGCCGGTAGAAGCCGGTGGTGAGCCAGTGGCGCACCGACGCCCGGGCGCCCGCGCTGCGGTAGACCTCGGCTCGCGCCCGCCCGACGAGCGCCTCGAGCTCGCCGACGACCGGGTCGCCCGGCCACCGCTGACGGGCGCGTGCCAGGTCGGCGGCGGTGGCCCGGTAGGCCTCGCCCAGCCGGAGCACCGCCTCGGCGTCGCGGTGGCGTCGGTCGAGCAGCTCGACCAACTCGGCCCAGCGGCCCTCGCGCTCGGCGATGAAGCGGTCGATCGGTAGCCTCCGGCCGGTGGAGGTCGACGACCGGGTGGTGGTGGCGACGCCCGAGGGCGTCGACGTGGAGCTGGTCGTGGCCGGGCTCGGTTCGAGGTTCATCTCGTCACTCGTCGACACCACCTTGATGGTCGTCGCCATCATCCCATTCCTGCTGCTGGGGGCGGTGCTGGGCTCGGCGGGGGTGGCGGTGGCGAGCCTGGCCCTGCTCGTCGTGCTGTTCGTCGTGCCCACCGCGTTCGACGCCTTCGCCGGGGGCCGCACGCCGGGCCGTCGGCTGGCGGGACTTCGGTTGGTCACCGACGACGGCGGACCGGTCGGGCTGCTCCCCGCGGCGGTGCGCAACCTCGTCCGTCCGGTCGACTTCCTGCCGTCGCTCTACACCGTCGGGGTGATCACGGTGTTCCTGTCGGACCGCAACCAGCGCCTCGGCGACCTGGCGGCCGGCACGCTGGTCGTGCGCGACCACCCCGGGGCCGGGCCCGGTCGCTCCGCTCGGCGGGGCGGCCGCGGTAGCGCCGTACCCGGGAGTGGACGCGCCGCGGTGGACCCGGTCGACGTGCCCGTCGGGTGGGACGTCACCGGAGTGGGCGAGGCCGATCTCGCGGTCGTGCGGTCGTTCCTCGGCCGGCGCGACGACCTCGTGCCCGACGCCCGGGCCCGGGTGGCGGCGGACCTCGCCCGCCGGATCGAGCCGATCGTCGTCGGCCCCGACCGTCGCGCCGGCGACGAGACCTTCCTCGAGGCGGTCGTCGCCGCCCGCGAGGCCCGCCGCCGCTGACCGCGTTACATCTGGGGTCTGACCCCAGATGTAACGGCGCCCGAGCGGGTCAGCGGGCGCGGCGAGACGGGTGGGCGGGGGGAACGACGGGCGGTGCGTCGCGGGTGAAGCCGGCCGCGGGCTGGACCTCGGCGACGGCCCGGGTGGCCCGGCCGATCAGGTCGGCGAGCATGCCGACGAGGTACAGCAGGAACGCCACGAGGAAGATCAGGAGCGTGTTGATCGCGACCTTCCAGTCGCCGTCGTGGAGGTCGTAGCCGAGCTTCGCCAGGCCGATGACCGCGAAGATCGTGCCGAGCGGCAGGAACACCCGGAACGGGTCGAACGAGAGGGTCATCCGGATCACCTGGAGCAGATAGCGCCGGGTGTCGGTCCACCAGTGGAACTTCGACTCGCCCGCCCGCTCGAAGTACTCGATCGGCCAGTACTTCACCGAGTAGCCGTGGTGCAGGAACGTGAGCGTGATCGTCGTGACGCAGCTGAACCCGGGCGGGAGCTGGCTCACGTACTGGAGCGCCACGTCGCGGCGGAACGCCCGCATCCCCGAGTTGAGGTCGGGGATCGGCGTCTGCACGAGGTACGACGCCAGCTTGCGGATGAACAGCTTGGCCGGCACCCGGAACAGCTTGTGGGTGCCCTGCTCGGACGTGCGGGCCCCGACGACCTGGTCGTAGCCGGCCAGCTCGTCGACGAGCTGGGGGATCAGGTCGTTCGGGTAGGTCATGTCGACGTCGGTCCACACCACGACGTCGCCCCGGGCCGCCCGCGTGCCGAACTTCCGGGCCGACCCCGATCCCCGGTTGGTCAGGAACTGGATCAGGCGGATGCCCTCGATCTCGCGCAGCGCCTCGCCGGAGCCGTCGCTGGACCCGTCGTCGATGACGATGATCTCGTAGGAGTACTCCGACGCGTCCATGGCGGCCCGGATGCGGTCGATCTCGGCCCGCAGGTGGCCCTTCTCGTTGTAGACGGGCAGCACGATGCTGACGTCGATGTCGACGCCGTCGGCGGACTCGATCGGGAAGAGGTCGGGTTCGTCGACGATCACGGGTCGGTCGGTCATGTCCCGGCGAGGCTAACGCCTGCCGCCGCCTCGACTCCCGCTCCGCTGGACGGTCAGGTGGGCGGCGGGGCGGGCCGCCAGGCGTCGAGGAGGCGGCGGGCGCCGGCGCCGGGGGCGAGGTCGCCGGCGGCGACGGCGGCCTCGATCCCGGGCAGGGCGGCGGAGACCGCCGGGTCGGCCCGGAGGCGCTCCTCGAGTGCGCCGCGCAGCTCGGTCCAGAGGGCGGCGCGGGCCTGGTCGGACCGCATGCGGACGAGGGCGCCCGATCCGGCCAGCGCGCCGTGGGCGGCGGCGACGGCCTCCCACACCTCGGGCACGCCCCCGCCGGTGGGCGACGACACCAGCAGCACCTGCGGGTCGACCTCGGCGTGGCGGGGTCGCATCAGGTGGAGGGCCCGCCGGATGTCGGCGGCGGCGTGGTTGGCGGCGGCGGCCAGGTCGCCGTCGGCCTTGGTGACGACCACCAGGTCGGCCAGCTCCATGATCCCCCGCTTGATGCCCTGGAGGTCGTCACCCCCGGCCGGCGACGCGAGGAGCACGAACAGATCGGTGAGGTCGGCGACGGCGATCTCGCTCTGCCCGACGCCGACGGTCTCGACCAGCACGACGTCGAACCCGGCGGCCTCGCACAGCACGATCGCCTCCCGGGTTCGGCGCGTGACCCCGCCGAGCGCGCCGCCCGACGGCGAGGGCCGGACGAACGCCGCCGGGTCGCGCGAGAGGCTCTCCATGCGCGTCTTGTCGCCGAGGATCGACCCGCGGCTGCGGGTGCTCGACGGGTCGACGGCGAGCACCGCGACGCGGCGACCGAGCCTGGTGAGGTGCGTCCCGAACGCCTCGATGAAGGTCGACTTGCCGACGCCCGGTGGCCCGGAGATGCCGAGGCGGACCGATCCGCCCGAGCCGGGGAGGAGGTCGGCGACGAGCGCCTCGGCCCGCTCGCGGTGGTCGGCCCGGGTCGACTCGACCAGGGTGATCGCCCGGGCGAGCGCACGACGGTCACCGGCGCGGACCCCCGCGGCCAGGTCGTCGACGTCGGGCTCGGCGGGCGGGGCCACGGCCAGAGGGTAGACAGGCGATCCCGTCGTTTCGGCAACCCTGGTCCCCGCGGACGGGGGATGAGGGTTGCCGAAACGACGGATCGGCGGATCGGGGGCCGTCGGGTGGGTCAGGCGGAGCGGGCGGCGCGGAGGAGGGCGAGCACCTCGGCGGCGGCCTTGGGGATGTTGGTGCCGGGCCCGAACACCGCGGCCACACCCGCGTCGAGGAGGAACCGGTGGTCGGCCGGCGGGATGACCCCGCCGCACACGACCAGCACGTCGCCGGCGCCGGCCTCGCGCAGCGCCTCGATGAGCTGGGGGACGAGCGTCTTGTGCCCGGCGGCCTGGGACGACACGCCGACGACGTGGACGTCGTTCTCGACCGCGTCGCGGGCGGCCTCGGCGGGCGTCTGGAACAACGGGCCGACGTCGACGTCGAAGCCGAGGTCGGCGAACGCGGTGGCGATCACCTTGGCGCCCCGGTCGTGGCCGTCCTGGCCCATCTTGACGACGAGCATCCGGGGGCGGCGGCCCTCCTCGGTGGCGAAGGCGTCGACGTCGGCCACCACGGCGGCGAAGTCGTCGTCGTCCTCGTAGCCCTGGCCGTACACGCCTTGGAGCGTACGGACCTGGGCCGAGTGGCGGCCGAACACCGCCTCCATGGCGTCGCTCATCTCGCCGACGGTCGCCCGGGCGCGGGCGGCGTCGACGCACAGGTCGAGGAGGTTGGCGTCGCCCGCCGCGCCCTCGCGGAGCGCGTTCAGGGCCTTCTCGCACGCCGCCTCGTCGCGCTCGGCCCGGACCCGCTCCAGCTTGGCGACCTGCTGGGCGAGGACGGCCCGGTTGTCGATGTCGAGCACGTCGACCTGCTCGGGGTCGTCGACCACGTAGCGGTTGACGCCGACGACGACCTCGTCGCCCCGGTCGATGCGGGCCTGGCGGCGGGCGGCGGACTCCTCGATGCGGAGCTTCGGCATGCCCGACTCGACCGCCCTGGTCATGCCCCCGAGCTCCTCGACCTCGGCGATCAGCGCGCGGGCCCGGTCGGCCAGGTCGGCGGTGAGGGCCTCGACGTAGTACGAGCCGCCGAGGGGGTCGACGACGTGGGGGACGCCGGTCTCCTCCTGGAGCACGAGCTGGGTGTTGCGGGCGATGCGGGCGCTGAAGTCGGTCGGCAGGCCGAGCGCCTCGTCGAACGCGTTGGTGTGGAGGCTCTGGGTGCCGCCGAGCACCGCGGCGAGCGCCTCGACCGTCGTGCGGATCACGTTGTTGTACGGGTCGAGGGCGGTGAGCGACACGCCGGAGGTCTGGCAGTGCGTGCGCAGCATCAGCGACTTGGGATTCTTCGGCTCGAACTGCGACATGACCTCGTGCCACAGGACCCGCGCCGCGCGCAGCTTGGCGACCTCCATGAAGAAGTCCATGCCGATCGCGAAGAAGAAGCTGAGCCGGCCGGCGAAGCGGTCGACGTCGAGCCCGCGGTCGAGCGCGAAGCGCACGTACTCGAGGCCGTCGGCGATGGTGAAGGCCAGCTCCTGCACCGCCGTCGCCCCTGCCTCATGCATGTGATAGCCGGAGATCGAAATACTGTTGAATTTCGGCA
>JAAYBP010000199.1 GCA_012730075.1 Acidimicrobiales bacterium
CGGGCCAGCAGCACCTCGGCCATGCGCCGGGCCATGGTGGCATCGCCGACGCCGACGACGTAGCGGCGCACCCGCGCCGGGTTGGCGAGCGGGCCGAGGCTGTTGAACACCGTCGGCACGCCCAGCTCGCGGCGCACCGGACCCGCGTGGCGCATGCCGGGGTGGAACCGGGGCGCGAAGCAGAAGCCGATGCCGGCCCGCTCGACGCACCGGGCGACGCCCTCGGGGCCCAGGTCGATCACCACCCCGAGCGCCTCGAGCACGTCGGCGGTGCCGCACGACGACGACGCGGCCCGGTTCCCGTGCTTGCACACCCGGCCGCCGGCGCCCGCGACCACCAGGGCGGCGAGCGTCGACACGTTGATCGAGTGGCTGCGGTCGCCGCCGGTGCCGACGATGTCGACCACGTCGTCGAGCCGGTCGAGGTGGACGTCCTCACCCGCCGCCAGCATGGCGTCGAGCAGGCCGCCCATCTCCTCGATGGTCTCGCCCTTCATGCGCAGGGCGACGATGAACCCGGCGATCTGGGCGGGCGTCGCCTCGCCGGCGAGCACCTCGGCCATCGCGGCCCGCGCCGCGGCGGCATCGAGGTCGCGGCCCGCGGTCAGCTCGCCGAGCACCGCCGCCCACCCCCCGCGTGCGGCGAGGGCGGAGTCGGATCGGGACGCGGCTTCGGCCATGCGGCGGGACGCTACGCCGTCGGCTCGCTCCCGGTCGCCGCATCGGCCAGGGGCAGCCGGAGCTCCACCTCGCGCAGCTCGGGGGCGGGCTCGTAGCGGCGCTCGGCCCCGGTCGGGACGAACCCCTGGCGGGCGTGGAAGTCGCGGGCGTGGGCGTTGCGCTCGACCAGCCACTGGCGGATCTCCCGGGCCTGCCGCGATTCGGCCCAGCTCCGCACCGCCCCGACCAGCTCCTCGGCGACGCCGATCTGACGGAACCCCGGGGCGGACCACAGCGAGGTCATCGTCACCGCGCCGTCGTCGGTGCGGAAGGCGCTGACCATGCCCGCGGTGGCGCCCTCCTTCTCGGCGAACCACGTGGCCTGCTCGTCGGCCTCGGCGTGGACGCCCGCGACCCGCACCCACGCGTCGTCGGGGCGCGAGCGGGCGGTCTCGAGATCGGTCGCGAAGGTGCCGGGGCTGTCGGCGATGGCCGCCAGGCGGACGTCGCGCAGGCGGGGGCCTTCGTCGGGGCGGATCAGCCGGACGGTCACGGGACCGTCGCCGTCAGGCCGATCGCCGCCGCTGCCGGATGATGCGGCGCCGCTCACGCTCGGTGCAGCCACCCCAGACGCCCTCCTTCTCCCTCAGGCCGAGTGCGTGCTCGAGGCACAGATCGACCACGGGACACTGCTCGCACACCGACTTGGCGTCGAGGCACTCGTCATCGTCGTCGGACGGGAAGAAGATCGAGGGGTCGAGGCCCTTGCAGGCGGCCTGACGGCGCCAGTGGAGGACCGGGTTGGCGTTGCTCAATGGTGTGCTCTCGATTCGACCTGGGTGCAGGGTCCCCACGGGGACGGCGGGCCGGAAGGGGCCGAGTATCGCCCCGTTCCGCGCGGGATGTCCAACGATCTCGGCGATCGGCATGATCCCACGATGGGTGGGCTCACCGCCACGGACCGAACGGCCCATCCCGCGGTCCGGGCGCGCCCACCGGGAGCGTCGGCCCCGACCCCCAGCGTGGCGAGGGTCACCCGGCCTGGGCCGCATCGCCGGTCACCCGTAGGATCGGCGGCGCCATGGACCCCATCGTCTCCGCCGCCGACGCCCCCACCCGCGCCCGATGATCGGGCCCGGCTGGTTCGACCGGGCCGACGCCCTCCGCCGCATGGAGGCCGACGGCGTCGACGTCCTGGTCGTCGGGGGCGGCATCACCGGTGCCGGCTGCGCGCTCGACGCCGCGTCGCGCGGGCTTCGCGTCGGGCTCGTCGAGCGCGACGACTTCGCCTCGGGCACTTCGTCGAAGTCGTCCAAGCTGGTGCACGGCGGCCTGCGCTACCTCCAGCAGGGCGAGGTCCGGCTCGTCTACGAGGCGCTGCACGAGCGTCAGCGGCTCCTCCGCAACGCCCCCCACCTGGTGTCGGTCCTGCCGTTCCTGATCCCGATGTTCACCGGCAAGGGCGGCGTCCTCAACCCGAAGCTGTCCCGGGCGCTGGGCTCCGCCATGTGGATGTACGACCTCACCGGCGGGCTCCGCATCGGGCGGCGGCACCAGCGCATCTCGGTCGACGAGACGCTCGCCCACGTTCCCACCCTCGACCGCGACCGGCTGGCGCCGTCGTACCTCTACTACGACGCCCAGGCCGACGACGCGCGCCTCACGCTCACCATCGCCCGCACCGCCGCGATCGACCACGGTGCCGCCGTCGCCAACGGCACCGCCCTGGTCGGCCTGGACAAGGACGCCTCGGGCCGGGTCGTCGCCGCCCGGCTCGCCGCCGACGGGCGTGAGTTCGCCGTCGCCTGCGACGCGGTCGTCAACGCCGGTGGGGTGTGGAGCGACGGCGTGCGCGCCCTCGACGAGGGCCACGACCCCGACTCGATCCGGCCCGCCAAGGGCGTGCACATCACCGTCCCGTGGCGGCTGGTGCAGAACGACATCGCCGCGGTCATCCCGGTGCCGGGCGACAAGCGGTCGGTGTTCGTCGTGCCGTGGGGCGACCTGACCTACATCGGCACCACCGACACCGACTACGACGGCCCCGTCGACGACCCGCCCTGCACCGCCGAGGACATCGCCTACCTGCTGAAGGCGATCAACGGGGCCACCACCGCCGAGATCACCGAGGCCGACGTGGTGGGCACCTGGGCGGGGCTCCGGCCGCTCGTGAAGTCGGCCACCTCCGGCCGCACCGCCGACCTGTCCCGCCGCCACAAGGTCGCGCCGTCGGCCTCCGGCGTGGTCACCATCACCGGCGGGAAGCTGACCACCTACCGCGAGATGGCGGCCGACACGATCGACGCCGTGGTCGACCTCCTCCCCGGCGACCAGCCCCGGCGGGTCCGACGCACCCGCACCCAGAAGCTCCGCCTCCGCGGGGCCGACGGCTTCGAGGCGCTGCTCGACGGCGCCGACGAGCGCACCTCGCACCTCGCCCACCGCTACGGCGGCGAGGCCCGCACCGTGCTGGCCCTGATCGAGGGCGACCCGTCCCTCGGCGAGCCGCTGGTCGAGGGGCTCCCCTACCTGCGGGCCGAGGCCGTCTACGCCGCCCGCCACGAGATGGCCCGCTCCGTCGACGACGTGCTCAGCCGCCGCACCCGGGCCCGCCTCCTCGCCCGCGACGCGTCCGGCGACGCCGCCCCCGACGTCGGCGCCCTCATCGCGCCGGAGCTCGGTCTCGACGCCGACGCCGTCGCCGCCCAGGTCGACGCCTACCGCGGCCTCCTCGACCGCGAGCGCGCGGGCAACGCGGCCCCCTCCGACGCCGCCGCCCCCGCCTGAACCAGCCGGCCCGCCCGACCCGGCCGTCCACCTCAGCCGTTCGGCGCACTGACCGGGACACCCACGTCCCGCCCAGCGCGCCGAACCGAGCCCCGCCCGAACCACGCGCCCAGCGGGACACCCACGTCCCCCTCAGCGCGCAGAAGCGGGGTCACGCGTACAGTCCGGCCGATGGCCTCGAAGCCCACGCCCCGACCCTCCGACGCCGACCGACGCCCCGGATCCACCCCGGTCACGCCGGGGCCGGGGACGCCGACGCCGGCGATCGCGCTGGCGGGGCCGCCGGCCGAGGCGACCGTCCGCCTGACGGCCCGGCCGGTCGATCTGGACGATGCCGTGCTGGACGAGCTGCGGGCGACCGGGGCCGAGGTCGCGACCGACGCGGCCGCCACCGCCGAGGCGAGCCGGGACTGGTGGCCGCTGGCGATGATCTGGGCCACCGAGAACCAGGTGGCCGCCCGGGCGGGAGCGGTCGTGCGCCCCGCGGACGCCGATCAGGTCGCCGCGGTCGTGGCGACCTGCCACCGCCACGGCGTGCCGGTCACCACCGCGGGCGGTCGAAGCGGCGTGTCCGGCGCGTCGGTCCCGGTGTTCGGCGGCGTCGTCCTCGACACGACGGCGATGTCGGGGATCGTGGCGGTCGACGACGCCTCGCTGATCGTCGACGTCCTGCCCGGCACGTTCGGCGACGCGTTCGAGGACGAGCTGCGGTCGTCGTTCGGCCTGACCGTGGGCCACTGGCCGCAGTCGATGGCGCTCGCGACCGTCGGCGGGTGGGTGGCGTGCCGGGGCGCGGGGCAGTACTCGACGCGCTACGGGAAGATCGAGGACATCGTCGTCGGCCTCGACGTCGTGCTGGCCGACGGCACCACGGTCACGACCGGTGGCCAGCCTCGCCAGGCCGCGGGACCGGACCTCAACCAGGTGTTCGTCGGGTCCGAGGGCACGCTCGGCGTGATCACCAAGGTGCGGCTCCGGGCCCACCCGGTGCCTGACCACGAGGCCAGGGCGGCCTACGGGTTCCCGACCTTCGAGGCCGGTCTCGACGCGCAGCGCCGGATCCTGCGCCGGGGCGCCACGCCGGCGGTGCTGCGCCTCTACGACGACATCGAGTCGAACCGGAACCACTCGACCGAGGGCACCCACGACCTGCTCGTGCTCGACGAGGGCGACCCGGCGATCGTCGACGCCACCATGGCGATCGTCGCCGAGGAGTGCGCCGACGCCGCCCCGCTCGACGTGGGCCTGGTCGACCACTGGCTGACCAAGCGCAACGACGTCGCCGCCCTCGAGGCCCTGATCACGCGGGGATTCGTGGTCGACACGATGGAGGTCACCGGGCCGTGGGGGGCGCTGCCGGCGATCTACGCGGCGGCCACCGAGGCGATCCGCGGGGTCGAGGGGACGATCGTCGCGTCGGCCCACCAGTCGCACAGCTACACGACCGGTGGCTGCCTGTACTTCACCTTCGCCGCCCAGGTCGACCCCGACCGGCGCTCCGAGCACTACCGCACGGCGTGGGAGCGGGGCACCCGGGCGGTGCTCGCCCACGGCGGGTCGCTCAGCCACCACCACGGCGTCGGCCTCAACCGCTCGCCGTTCGTCGCCGAGGCGCTCGGCCCCGCGTTCGGCGTGCTGCAGGCGCTGAAGGCGGCGCTGGACCCGACCGGCATCCTCAACCCCGGCAAGCTCGGGCTGCCGTCGCCGTTCGGGGAGACCGGGTGGCCGTAGCCGACGACGGGTCCGGCCGCCGTCCGGACCGCACGGCCCGCGCCCGCCCCTCCGCCGACCCTGCCCCGGCCGGGCCGCCGCCCGCGTTCGACCTGCGCCTCGCGGTGCGGGCGGGGCTGAACGGCCTGGTGTTCGTCGCGCCCGCGGCGGTGATCGGCCTGCTGATCGCCGACGACGACGGCGAGGTGTCGGCCGGTCCGGCGCTCGCCATCGCCGCGGTGCAGATCCTCGGCTTCTGCTTCTCCGGCTGGGTCGTGCGACGGCTCCGCCCCGGCTCGTCGGTCGCGACATGCGCGGCGGCCGGGGTGGCGTGCTGGGCGATCCTCCAGGCGGTCGGCGTGGCGACGACCCTCGCCCGGGGGGACGAGGTCCAGCCGCTGCGGTGGATCGCCACCCTGCTCGTCGCCGCCCTGGCCGCCGCGGCCGGAGGCCTGCTCGCCCGCTTCGAACCCGCGACCGTCGTCAGGGAGGACCCGTGACCGACCCGTCCACCGACCGCATCCTCGTCATCGACGTCGGGACCAGCAGCCTCCGCGCCGCCGTCGTCGGGCGCGACGCCCGGGTCGGCGCGGTCCACCACCGGCCGCTCCTCCCCGACTCCCCCGCCCCCGGCCTGGTCGAGTTCGACGGGACGGCGATGGCGGCCGCGGTGCTCGAGGTCGCCCGCGGCGCCCTGGCCGAGGGTGGCCCGGTCGCGGCGGTCGGCGTGACGAACCAGCGCGCCTCGACGCTCGTCTGGGACCGGGCGACGGGTGAGCCGGTCGCCCCCGGCCTCGGCTGGCAGGACCTGCGCACGATCGGCACGTGCCTGGAGCTGGCGGCGGAGGGCATCCGCGTCGCGCCCAACCTGTCGGCCACCAAGGCCCACGCACTGCTCGACGCCGTCGACCCGGACCGGTCCCGCGACCTCTGCGTCGGCACGGTCGACTCGTGGATCGTGTGGACGCTGTCGCAGGGGGCCCTCCACGTCACCGATCCGACCAACGCCGCCCTCACCGGCCTGCTGGTCCCCGAGGCGACGGGGTGGGACGACGCCGTGCTCGACCGGCTGCGGATCCCCCGATCGGCGCTCCCGGAGGTCGTCGACTCGGTCGGCGTCGTCGGCCCGGCCACCGCGCTCGACGGGGCGCCGCCGATCGCCGGGATCGCCGGTGACCAGCAGGCGTCGCTCGCCGGCCAGGGCTGCTTCTCGCCCGGCGACGCCAAGGCCACGTTCGGCACCGGCGGGATGCTCGACGTCTGCATCGGACCCGACCGCCCGAGGTTCGCCACCCGCGGGTCGGCCGGGGCGTTCCCGATCGTCACCCTGGGCCGGAACGGTGCGCTGACCTGGGGCGTCGAGGCGGCGATGCTCTCGGCGGGCACCAACGTCGAGTGGCTCCGCGACGACATGGGCCTGATCGCGGACGCCGCCGAGTCCCACGCCGTCGCCGCGACGGTGGCCGACACCGAGGGGGTCGCGTACGTGCCCGCCCTGCTCGGCCTCGGCGCACCGTACTGGGACTACGGGGCGCGCGGCACGCTGCTGGGCATCACGCGCGGGAGTGGCCGGGCCCACGTGGTGCGCGCCGTGCTGGAGGGGGTCGCCCAGCGCGGCGCCGACCTGGTCGAGGCGGCCGAGGCCGACGGCGGGTTGTCGATCGCGGCCCTCCGGGTCGACGGCGGCATGAGCGACAACCCGACGTTCGTGCAGGCGCTCGCCGACGCGGTCCAGCGACCGATCGAGGTGTCGCCCGAGCGGGAGGCGACGACGGTCGGCGCCGGGTTCCTCGCCGGGCTCGCGGTCGGCACCTGGTCCGGCCCCGACGAGCTGGCGGCCCTGTGGTCCCCCCGTGAGGTGGTCGAGCCCGAGCGGGTGCTCGACCGCGACCGGTGGCGCGAGGCGGTGCGGCGGGCCGAACGCTGGTTCGGCGACCTGTCCGACCTCGACTTCTGAGGCGACGGAGTCGGCCTCGGAGGGGTCGGCGCCGCCACGGCTTCGGCCCGACCGGCACCGCGCACTAGACATGGACCCCGTGCCAGAGGAGAACAGCGTGACCGACGTCGACCTGGCCGCGTCCGGTCCCGGAGGGTCGTCGCGTCGACGGTTCCTCGCGGGCGTGGCCGCGGGTTCCGCCGCCCTCGCCGTGGGCTCTCAGCTCCCGCTCGGCGGGATGCTGCCCGCGGCCGGGCAGGACGAGTTCGAGCCGACCGCCGACGAGGCGCTCGCCTCGTTCCTCGCCGGCCTGGCGCTCGCCGCCAACCAGGCCTACGGGATCGCCGCCGCGACCCCGGGTCTGACCGAGTCGACCCTGAACGTCGTGCGGTCGTTCGGTACCCACTACACGTCGCACGCCGCCACGCTGAACGCCCTGCTGTCCGACGTGGTCTCCCCGGTGAACGATCCCAACCAGACCCTGCTCGCCGAGGTCACGGGAGCGTTGACGGGACAGACCGACGTCGCCACGGTGCTCGGATCGCTCGCCGACCTCGAGGACCGCATGTCCGCCACCTACTTCGAGGCGATGGGCGGCTTCGAGGAGATCACCGACGCGGGCCGCATGGCCACCCTCGCCGGGGTGCCCGGTCGCCACGCCACCGTCCTGCGCCACCTGATCGCCCCGGACGGGCCCCGCGCCGACCTCGTGCCCGAGACCCAGGACGGCGAGGGCGCCTTCACCGTCGCCGACTACCCGCCCGGCCCGGCCGAGGTCGCCGACACCGCCGA